>JANOXU010000084.1:0-5115 GCA_031418595.1 Burkholderiales bacterium | reverse complement strand
TTCGACCCGGCAGCCGATGTCGAATCGGATCATCAGCCGGGCGAGAAGGAGCCCATCGATCAATACGATGCGCTTGCTCAGCAAGTTGGCCGTTTCTTTTGCTGCCGGCGAGAAGGTCGACGTCGTGACGAACAGGCCCTTGTTCGCCTTGAACCGATCCAGCGACCCGAAGAAGTCCCGGATTTCGCCTGACGACACCTTGTTGTCCGTATAGCGCTTTGCCTGGACGTAGATACGATCCAGGCCCAACGCGTCCTGATCGATGACGCCGTCAACGCCACCGTCGCCGCTCTTGCCTAGGGCTTTACCGGCTTCGATAGCTGACCCACCATAGCCCATGGCGATCAGGAGCGCGCGACAGTGCCGCCGGTTCGTCCACCGCCAGGTACGCCATCGTGGGCATGCGGTAGTACTCGATCTGGCGGTAGCGCAGCGCGCCGGCACGATCCGACGAATCCGGCACCAGCGGCTCGAGCAGGTAGGCCCAGTGGGCCGCGATGCGCGGCGCGCGGTGTTCGGCCACGAAGGCGAGGTAGAGATCGCGCTGTTGCGCGTCGGTGCGCGCCAGCACCTGCCCACCGGCGCCCAGCCATTCCAGTTCGTACAGGCTGTGCAGCGCCGTGCCGTCAGCTTGCCAGCCGCCGGGGTAGCCGCGGCCGAAGCGGTACATCAGCTCCTAGGCCTGTTCCAGCGCCAGATCGTTTGCCGAAACCTCGACGTTCAGCAGCACCAAGTCGAGGTCGTAGAAGAAGTACAAGTCGATGTGTTCGACCTTCAGGCTCAGCGGCGCCGCGCCCGGCTGCACCACCACCCGGGCCGCCTCGATGTCGTGGCGGCGGAAGACGCGCATTGGCGAGCCGCGGTGTACGGCATCGTCGTCGTCGCGCCCACGCCGCGCCTGGCCGTAGAGAAAGCGCTGCACATAGGGCAGGAAGGTCACGAACTCGCTGTAGTGGCGCTCCTGCAGGCGCTGGCCGCCGACCACCTCGTCCACCACCTCGTGCCAGGGCCCGCCGGTGGCCAGCCGCTCCCAGGGCCGCGCGTGGCCCTGGCCGTCTTGCGGCACCAGTTGCAGCGGCCACAGCAGGATCTGGCGGAAATGCCGCACCGGGTGATCGGGCGCTGCGGTGTTGGTGCTCACTGGATTGCCCTTCGCGCTACGCGCTGCGAGATGAGCGCTTTGGAGCGGCCATGCGCTCTCATTGGTATACCTTCATGCTTCGCATTCAGGGATTCGCCTTTCGGGCGGCCGGGCAGGCTCATGCAGCCAGTGTAGGAGCGGCCTTGATCAGAGCCGCGCCGCGCGAATCAAATCCGCCGCCTTCTCCGCCAGCATGATGGTCGGCGCATTGGTGTTGCCGCTCACCACCTGCGGCATCACCGAAGCATCCACCACCCGCAGCCCTTGCAGGCCGTGCACGCGCAGCTGGGCGTCCACCACGTCCATGCCGCGCGGGCCCATGCGACAACTGCCCACGGGGTGGTAGATGGTGTCGGCATGATTGCGGATGAAGGCTTCGATCTGTTCATCGCTTTGCGCTGACGCCGAGGCCGCCAGTTCGCTGCCGCCAAAGTGCTTCAGCGCCGGTTGCTCCAGGATGCGCCGGGTGAGCTTGAAGCCGCGGATCAGCGCGTCCACATCGTCGCGCTCGGCCAGGAAGTTGGGGTTGATCAGCGGCGCGGCGTCGGGGCTGGCGCTGGCCAGCGTCACGCTGCCGCGGCTCTTGGGTTGCAGCACGCAAACGTGGCAGGAATAGCCGTGGCCGAATTGCGTCTTGCGGCCATGGTCGACCAGCTTGGCGATGACGAAATGCAGTTGCAGGTCAGGCCGCGGCTCATCGGGCCGGCTCTTGATGAAGCCGCCCGCTTCGGCGAAGTTGGTGGTGAGCATGCCGCTGCGCTGGTTGCGCCATTCGAAGATACCCCTCAGCGCGCGGGGCACGAAGGCCAGCGACAAACCGAAGAGATCGGTCGCGCCGGGCACGCTTTTGCCGATGATCACATCGGGGTGGTCGTGCAGGTTCGCGCCCACGCCAGGCAGGTCGTGAAGGGTGCTGATGCCGTGTGATTGCAACTGCGCGCCCGGCCCCACACCAGACAGCAGCAAGAGCTGCGGCGAATGAATCGCCCCGCCGCACAACAGCACTTCGCGCCGCGCACTGAAGGTGTGCATTTCGTCATCCAGGCGCACCTCCACACCCGTGGCGCGCCGGCCTTCGAACGTGATGCGTTGCACGCGCGCGCCGGTGATCACCTTCAGGTTCGGCCGGCCCAGGGCGGGTGTGAGATAGGCCTTGGCGGCACTGAAGCGCTCGCCGTTCTTGTGCGTCACCTGGTAGGGGCCCACGCCTTCTTGGGTGGCGCCGTTGAAGTCAGCGTTCAGCGCGTAGCCGGCCTCGCGCGCGGCCTGCACGAAGGCCGGGCCAAAGCGATTCGGGTGCGCCAAGTCCATCACATTCAGCGGCCCGCCCTGGCCATGCCAAACGTTAGCGCCGCGTTCGTTGTGCTCGCTCTTGATGAAGTAGGGCAGCACGTCATCAAAGCCCCAGCCCGGGTTGCCGGCAGCGGCCCAGGCGTCATAGTCCTCACGCTGGCCGCGGATGTAGACCATGGCGTTGATGCTGCTCGAACCGCCCAGCACCTTGCCGCGCGGCTGGTAGCCGCGGCGGCCGTTCAGGCCGGGCTGCGGTGTCGTCTCAAACGCCCAGTTAGCCTGGCCGTTCTTGGCCAGCACGGCCAGGCCGGCGGGGCAGTGGAGCAGCACGCTCGAATCGCGCGGCCCGGCTTCAAGCAGGCAGACCTGCATGGCCGGGTCTTCGCTCAGGCGCGCGGCCAGCACGCAGCCGGCGGAGCCGCCGCCGATGATGAGGTAGTCGAACATGTTTGAAGCAGGTGTGGGCAAGGGGCCGGATGCTAGGCGGCCACGGCGGCGGCGTGTAGGGAGCGCGACTTACTGGCCAAGGTGCCGCCGCGTAGCGGCCAGACGTGAAACAGGGCCCCGAAGGGCCCCGCGGTTCATGGTGTGAGAGACGAGATCAGTTGTCCCAGAACCAGATCGTTTGGTACAGCTTACGGTCGCTGCCGCGGAACGACAGGCCGGCTTCGCGGTAGTCGTTGGTGTTGGCGCTGAGCGGCACCAGGTCGGTCGATGTACAGCGCGGATTCGGGTTGGTGCCGGCATTCTGGGTGAAGGTGGACAAGCTGGTGCCCGACGCCACGGTGGCGAATTCAAACCCCGTGGCGCTGGTGTTGCCCAGCACCGCGGGTTCGAAGTCAAGCCGCGCGCGGTGCGCATAGTTGGCCGATTCGCCCTGACTGTTCTTCAGCGTGACGAAGTTCTGGCCAAACAAATAGCTTGAGCCGACATAGCTGCCTGCCGCCGCGGCCCAGGTCATGGACGTTGCCAGAGAACTCACCGCCCCGGCCGAAGCGCCGGTGGGCTTGAGGTAGGCATCGACGAAGCTGCTGGCCAGCGTCGGCCACGACTTGCCCACGCCGAGCGCCGCGTTCTCGGCGGCCGAATTGATGCGGACGTAGACGACTTCATCGGGCGTGTCGGACAACACGTCGTGATGGAACATCTCCATCTTGTAGCGCGACCAGGCCGGGATCACTGAGCTTTGGTTGGCCACCGCTGCGGGCGCGAAGTCCTGGAACGACGCGGTGGTGGCGTTCAGCACCGGCGTGGGCATGGTCAGGGGCGTGCCGTCGAGGTTGGCGGCATCGAGCACGAATTCAGCGGCAGGGCCGCCGGTCCAGGTCACGAAGACGGCGGTGTTGCTGGCTTCGCGGGTGGAGCCGTTTTGATACCTGATGGCCATGCGGTCATCGGTGGCGCAGCGTTGCGAGCGGAACATCACCACGCCCGCAGCAGGCAGGCCAGGCCCAGTGACACGCACCGCGCGCACATTGCTGGTGGCGCCGACGCGCAAGTCGAAGGTCAGGCGCAGGGTGGACTCGAAGCGGTCCTTAAAGAAATAGGGGTCAGCCGTGTTGCCCGCGGCCGCGCCGTCGCGGTTGGTGTTGATCTTGCGGCTTAAGCGCGCTTCAACGAAGCCGCGGTAAGGCCGCTGGTTGCCGACGAATTGCCACACGCCACCGATCTTGCCCAGCAGCCAGTCGCTGCCCGCAACCTGGCCGCCCGGCGTGGTCAGCGGGTAGCGCACCACCACGCAGGTGGCGGTGTTGCACTGCGGGTGTTTGAACTCTTTCGGGTCGGTGAGGTTGTCGGGCGCCACCGTCAAGACGATCAAGCCCTTGCCCACCGATGCGCCGGTGAACTGGTTCTTGGCGAAGGTGAACTGGCCCAGTTCTTCGAGCCAGTTGCGGCCGTTGGACTTCCACCCCGCAGGCGCGAAGTTGCAAGTCGTTGACACTGCCGTCACCTTGCCCACCGTGTCGAGCGTCACCCGGCTGGCCACCGGCAGCGCCATGCAGGCCTGGAACTTGGCACCCAGCGCGGCAATCTCGGCCGCAGTGGGCAGGTCGGCCGCGGTGGCGGAAACCGGCAGCGGCGCGACCATGGTGGGCGTCGTGGTTTGCGCCGCGGTGAGCACCACGGCTTGCTGCACGCCGGTGCCCGACAGGGGCGCGGCCAGGTTGGTGATGGCCACGCCTGCGGCCGAGACTTCGAGCGTGAGCTTGTCCAGCACGCCGTCAATGCCCGTGCCGTTGGCGGTGAAGACGGTGGTCAAGGGGTTGAAGTTGGTGCCCAGGGCGCTGGCCAGGCTGGGGTCGGTGTTCAAGGTGTTGACCAGCAGCGCATTCGCGTTCGACACCTTGATGGCCGTGGCATTGGCCACCAAGGCAGCGGGCGTGAGCAAGGCCGCCGGGTCGCCGCCCGGGGCGATGAGTGCGGCCACGGCGTTGGTCAGCGGCGTGACGTTGGCGGTGTTGTCAGCCTCGGCCGTCAGCGTGGGCACCACGGCCAGGATGCGCGTGGCCACACCTTCAACGTTGCCGGTGGCTTGAATCACTAGTCTTACTGTGTTAACAAAATCAAGGCATTATGTGAACTTCTTCAAGCATGAGGTGAGCCTTGATGGAAGAACTTCGCGAATTTGAGCGCTACATGGTGCACTTGAGTGAGGGTCTGGGCCATGTGGATCGGCATGT
>JANOXU010000083.1:0-16241 GCA_031418595.1 Burkholderiales bacterium | reverse complement strand
TGGGGCAAGTAGACAAACCCACCCGCGGGGCCACCGGGTGGGGGGCTGACATACCCATTCATGGAGATCCAACGGATCATGTCTGACCTGAGCATCAGTCTCGGAGCTCTGGAGCAAGCACGCTCGCACGGAAATAAAGGGGCAGCCCCCCGTTTCCTTGACCCCCTGGTGGGGTCTGGCGCATTGCGCCAGTTTGGCGGCAGCTCGCAACTCCCTGTTCACAGCTATTTCGACGAGGCTTTGTTCCGCGCGGAACAACGCTTGCTGTTTGACGCCGGGCCCCGCTACGTGGGGCACGAGCTGTTCGTGCCCGAGGTGGGCGACTTCCACGCCCTGGCGCAAGAGGGCGAAGGCCGTGCCTTGGTGCGCACGCCGCTGGGCGTCGAGCTGCTGAGCAACGTGTGCCGCCACCGCCAGGCGCTGATGCTGCGCGGCCGCGGCCACCTGCCCGGCGCGAACGCCAGCAACGGCGGGCAGATCGTGTGCCCGCTGCACCGCTGGACGTATGACGCCCACGGCCAGCTGATCGGCGCGCCGCACTTCGCGCAAGACCCCTGCCTGCACCTGCGCAACACGCCGCTGCAAAGCTGGAACGGCCTGCTGTTCGAAGCCAATGGGCATGACGTGGCCGCCACCCTGGCCGGCCTGGCGCCAGCGCACGTGCCCGACTTTTCAGGCTTCGTGCTCGACAAGGTGGAGTTGCACGAGTGCGCCTACAACTGGAAGACCTTCATCGAGGTCTACCTTGAGGACTACCACGTCGCGCCGTTCCACCCCGGCCTGGGTGGCTTCGTCACCTGCGACGACTTGCGTTGGGAATTCGGCCGCCACCATTCGGTGCAGACCGTGGGCGTGCAAAACGGGCTGGCGCGGCCGGGCTCCGACACCTACCGCAAGTGGCACGAGGTGCTGCTGAAGTACCGCAATGGCGCGCCGCCGGCATTTGGTGCCATCTGGCTGACCTGCTTCCCGCACCTGATGGTGGAGTGGTACCCGCATGTGCTGGTCGTTTCCCACCTGGTGCCGCGCGGGCCGCAGCGCTGCGTGAATGTGGTGGAGTTCTATTACCCCGAAGAAATCCACGCCTTCGAGCGCGAATTCGTTGAATGCCAGCAGGCCGCCTATCGAGAGACTTGTTTGGAAGACGACGAGATCGCGCTGCGCATGGACGCCGGGCGCCAGGCCCTCATGCTGCGCGGCGACGACGAGTTCGGCCCCTACCAAAGCCCGATGGAAGACGGCATGCGGCACTTTCATGAGTGGTATCGCAAGCAGATGGATTCAGAAGCCAAAGGTGCAGGTGAGCGATAGGCGTGGTCTGAGCAAACGCAGGGCCGCCCCAAGTTTGCGAACCCCCGCGGGGGGCGGGCGGCGCCATGCGCCGACCTGGGGGCTCACATGATGTCCGCCCCCTGGTTGATCATCGCGGCGACGTTTCTCTTCGCCAGCATGGGCGTATGCGTCAAGCTCGCCTCCTTGCAGTACAGCGCCGGCGAGATCGTGCTGTACCGCAGCCTGTTCACCGCGGCCTACATCGTGGGCTGGGTGCGCATGAACGGCGGCTCGCTGCGCACCGCGATCCCCGGCGCGCACTTCTGGCGCAGCCTGTCGGGCGTGCTGTCGCTGGGCCTGTGGTTCTATGCCCTGGCAAAACTGCCGCTGGCCACGGGCACGGTGCTGAACTACATGTCGTCGGTGTGGATCGCCGTGGCCATGGTCTTTGCCGCCCTGGCCTTGCAAGGCGAGCGCGTCAACCCGCGCCTGGTGGCCGCGGTGCTGGTGGGCTTTGCCGGCGTGGTGCTGGTGCTGCGCCCCACCATCGAGCAAGACCAGCTCGGGCACGGCCTGGCCGGCCTGGTCTCGGGCGTGCTGGCCGCGGCGGCCTACATGCAAGTGAAAGTGCTCAACCGCCTGGGCGAGCCCGACTATCGCGTGGTCTTCTACTTCGCCGCCGGCGGCATTGTCCTGGGCGCCCTAACGTTACCCTTCACTGGCCTGCATGCCCACACCTGGCAAGGCGTGGCGTTGCTGTTGGCCATCGGCCTGCTGGCCACGGTGGGGCAGATGATGCTCACCCGCGCCTACGCCGTGGGCCGCCTGCTCAGCATCGCGGCGCTGCAATATTGCGGCATCCTGTTTTCATACGTCTACGGCATCCTGGTGTTCGACGAGTTGCTGAGTTGGCAGGCCACCCTGGGCATCGGCCTGATCGTGGTCGCCGGCGTGGCCGCCACGCGGTTCAACACCGCGCCGGTGGCGAAACAAAGCGAGGCTCCGGCATGACGCACCACACTTTGATCCAGCCCCAGGCACTGTTGGCCCTGTTGCGCACCACGCAGCGCGTCGTGCTGCTCGACTGTGGCTTCGACCTGACCGACACCACGGCGGGCGAAAGCGCCTACCTGCAAGGTCATTTGCCGGGTGCCGTGTATGCGCACCTGGAGCATGACCTGTCGGGCCCCAAGACCGGCCGCAACGGCCGCCACCCGCTGCCCCAGCGCGACAGCTTCGCAGCGCAGGTGGGCGCCTGGGGCATTGCGCCGGGCGTGCAAGTGGTGGCCTGCGACGCCCAGGGCGGCCCGTATGCCGCGCGGGCCTGGTGGCTGCTGCGCTGGCTGGGCCATGCTGCGGTGGCGGTGCTCGATGGCGGCGTGCAGGCCTGGCAAGCCGCCGGCGGCAGCTTGACGACCGCGCTGCCAGCCGCCCCAGCGCAGCCGCCCTACCCCGCCGGCACCACGCCTGCCATGCCTGCGCTGGATGTGGCCGCGCTGCAAGCCCAACAGGGCGAGCGTTGCATCATCGACGCGCGCGCCGGCGAGCGTTTTCGTGGCGAGGTGGAGCCGCTGGATCCTGTGGCCGGCCACATTCCCGGCGCGCGCAACCGCTTCTTCAAAGACAACCTGCAAGCTGACGGCCGCTTCAAACCTGCCGCCGAGTTGCGCGCCGCCTTCAGCGCGTTCAGCCCGGCCAGCGCGGTGGTGCACCAGTGCGGTTCGGGGGTGACAGCCTGCCACAACCTGCTGGCCATGGAGCATGCAGGCCTCACCGGCTCGGCGCTGTACCCGGGCTCGTGGAGCGAGTGGTGCGCCGATTCCAGCCGGCCCGTGGCCCGCGGCTGAATTGACTCTGATCAACACTTGAGGCCGGATTGGCGCGACACTGCGGCCATGCCGGTTGCCCTTCGCACCGACCCTAAGGAGCAAAGCATGTACAAACGTATCCTGGTTCCCACCGACGGCTCCGACCTCACGGCCAAGGCCGTGCAAACCGCCATCAGCCTGGCCAAGCTCACCGGTGGCGAGTTGTTCACCATTGCGGTGAAAGAGCCGTTTCCCTACAGCGCCATTTCAGAAATGCAGCCGGTGCCACCACAGGAATTTTTTGATGCCCAAGAGCGCATCGCCAGCCGCAACGTCAAAAGCCTGACCGATGCCGCCGTGGCCGCCGGCCTGACCTGCCAGGGCCACACGGTGGAAGCGCTGCACCCCTGGGAAGCCATCGTCGACCATGCCAAGGCGCAGAACTGCGACCTGGTGGTGATGGCCTCGCACGGCCGACGCGGCTTCACGGCCTTGTTGCTGGGCAGCGAAACCACCCGGGTGCTCACCCACAGCACGGTGCCGGTGCTAGTAGTCAGATAGCGCGAAGCACCTTCAAGCCGGGTGCAGGCCATTCATGGCCAGCATCACCACGGCCAGACCGCCGCCCAGCCACAGCAGTTGCGCGGCGGTTTCGCGCCAGGGCAGGCGGCGTTGCAGTTGCGGCAGCAAGTCGGCCACGGCCACGTAGACGAAGCTGCTCGACGCCACCACCAGCAGGTACGGGAACATCTCCTGCCACGGCCCCACCACGAAGTAGCCCAGCACGCCGCCGACCACCGCGGCCAGGCCTGACAAGGCGTTGTACAGCAGTGCCTTGCGCCGGCTGAAGCCGGCGTTGAGCAGCACGATGTAGTCGCCCACCTCTTGCGGAATCTCGTGCGCCACGATCGCCGCGGCGGTGACCACGCCCAGCCGCACATCGGTGAGAAAGGCCGCGGCGATGATGATGCCGTCGCAAAAATTGTGGATGCTGTCGCCCACCAGGATGCTCCAGCCGCCACGCCCGGCCTGCTCGGCATCGAATTGGTGATGATGATGGTGGCCATCGCCCTCGTGGTGGTGGGTGTGGCGGTACAGCTCGCCCTTCTCCAGCAGGAAGAAGAACAGCAAGCCCGCCAGCAGCGTGCCAAACAGGGCATGCGGGCTGGCCTGCGATTCAAACGCCTCGGGCAACACATGCAGCAGCGCCGTGCCCAGCAGCACGCCGGCCGACAGGCTGACCATGCTCTTGACGATGCGCCCGAGCAGCGTCACCGTGAGCGACGCCGCAATCAGCACCGACAGCACGCCACCCACCAAGGTGGCGGCCACGATGTAGGTCAGTGTCATCAGAGCCTGCGATTCAAGCCACACCCTGGGCCTTGAACCAGGCCAGCGCACGGCGCCAGCCGTCCCCCGCCGCTTCAGCGCGGTAGCTGGGCCGGTAGTCGGCATGAAAGGCGTGCGGTGCCTCGGGGTAGATGATGAACTGCGAGGCCTTGGCCGCTGCGTTGCCCGCGGCCAGCGCGGCCTTCATCTTGTCCACCGTGTCCAGGCCGATGCCGGTGTCTTTCTCGCCATACAAGCCCAGCACTGGCCCGGCCAGTTTGCCGGCCACATCAACCGGGTGCGTTGGGTTCAGCTCCGAGGGCGCACCCACTAACCGCCCATACCATGCGACACCGGCCTTCACGCCCGGGTTGTGCGCGGCGTACAGCCAGGTGATGCGCCCGCCCCAGCAAAAACCGGTGACGCCGAGCTTGCCGGCGTCTGCCCCTTGCGTGCGCGCCCAGGCCACCGCGGCGTCCAGGTCGGCCATCACTTGCGCGTCGGGCACCTTGCTCACCACCTCGGCCACCAGCTTGGCGATTTCGCCATAGGAGCCGGCGTCGCCCTGGCGCACAAACAGCTCGGGGGCGATGGCGAAGTAGCCGGCCTTGGCAAAGCGCCGCGCCACATCGGCAATGTGTTCATGCACGCCAAAAATTTCGCTCAACACCAACACCACGGGGGCGTTGGCCTTGCCGGCCGGCGCGGCGCGGTAGGCGGGCATCTTGAAGCCGCCCACGGGGATGGTGACTTCGCCGGCCACCAGCCCGGCGTCGTCAGTCTTGACCACGGTTTGCGCGCAGATCGGCAAGGCCGCGGCGGCAAAGCCGGTGCCCACGGCAGCACGCAGCACGGCACGGCGGCCGGGGTCGCGGTGGGGCACCAGCAGGTCGAAATCGGCTTGGTTCATGGCGACATTCCTGTTGATGGTTGGGGGTGGGTCGCCTTGATTCTATGAAGCGTTGTGCCGGGGGCTGCCGCGCCGCGCCTTCGGCGCCCGCGGGTCTGCACTTGCACGCTCAGTTCAGCTTGAACTGGATGTGCCAGGTGCTGGCATCAGACGGCGTGGCCTGAACGCTGAAGCCCAGTTCGCGCGCCAGTTCGAGCATGCGCTGGTTTTCTTTCAGCACCACCGCCACCAGGCGCTGTGTGCCGCGCGCTTTGAGGTGGCCGATCAACTTGTGCATCAGCCGCACTCCCAAGCCCCCGCCCTTCAAGTCCGAACGCACGATGATGCCGAATTCGGCGTCCTGGTTGTCGGGGTCGCAGATGGCGCGCACCACGCCCAGCGTCTCTTCGCCCCCCGCCGCTGCCTGCGCCGTGGCGATGAACGCCATCTCGCGTTCATAGTCAATCTGGGTCAGCCGCGCCAGTTCGCTGTGCTCGATGCTGCGCCGGCTGTAGAAGACGCGCAGGCGCACGTCCACCGCATCGAGCCGGGCCAAGAACGCCAGATGCTGGGCTTCGTCGTCGGGCCGGATGGGGCGCAACGTGAGCTGCCGGCCTTGCCAGGCAAAGCTTTCCACCAGCTCGGCCGGGTACGGGCGGATGGCGAAATTCGCCGCGCCACCCGGTGCCGCGGCGCTCACCCGCACACGCGCATCGAGCGCAATCACGCCGGCGGCGTCGGCCAGCAGCGGGTTGATGTCGAGTTCGGCAATGCGGGGCTCGTCGGCCAGCAGTTGCGCCACGGCCATGAGCACGCCCACCACAGCTGCCGTGTCGGCCGCCGGCACATCACGCCACCCCGCCAGCAAACGCGCCACCCGGGTGCGCGCCATCAAGGCCCGCGCCAGCGGCTCGTTCAAGGGCGGCAAGGCCACCGCACGATCGGCCACCACTTCAACCGCCGTGCCACCCTGGCCGAACAACAGCACCGGGCCGAACACGGCGTCGACACTGGCCCCGACGATCAACTCCAAGGCCTGCGGCCGGCGCACCATGGCCTGCACCGTGAAGCCGGCCAGCGTGGCGTCCGGGCGCGCCTGGCCCACGCGCTTGATCATTGCCTCGGCCGCCTGGCGCAGCGCCGCCGCGTCTTCCAGCGCCAGCGCCACACCGCCCACGTCGCTCTTGTGCGTGATCTGCGGTGACACGATCTTCAACACCACGGGGTAGCCCATCGCGTCGGCCGCCGCCACCGCCGCTGCCACGTCGCCGCCCACACTGCGCGTGGCCACCACGGGCACGCCACAGGCGGCCAACAACTCCTTGGCCAGCGCCTCGCTCAGCAGTTCACGGCCCTGCTGCAACACGGTGTCGACGATCGCGCGCACGCGCACCAGGTCGATCGCGGCGCTTGCCGCGCGCGCGGGCGGCGTCTCGATCAATTGCGCCTGGTTGGCGCGATAGGTTTGCAGCAGCGCGAACGCATGCACGGCCTGCTCCGGCGTGTCGTGGTTGGCCACACCGGCGGCATGAAAGGCATCGCGCGCCGCTTGCAAGGCCGGCCCGCCCAACCAACAGCTCAGCACCCGGCCCGGCGCGGTTTGCACCACCGGCACCAGGGCGGCGGCGATGGCGCTGCTGGGCACGATGGCCGTGGGCGCGTGCATGAACAGCAGCGTGCCGCTGGCCGGGTCGGCCAACAGGCTGCGCAGCGCATGCACATAGCGTTCAACCGGCGCGTCGCCAATGATGTCCACCGGGTTGGCCCGGCTCCAGTTGCGCGGCAAGCCACTGTCCAGCAAGGCCAGCGTGGCCGGGGTTATTGGTGCCAGCGGCACGCCGGCCAGCGCGGCGGCGTCAGCGGCCATCACCCCCGCGCCGCCACCGTTGGTGACGATGGTCAGCCGCGCCAGGGGGTCGCCCGTGCCGGCTGTGTTCAGGCCGGCGTGGGCGCGAAAGTGCGCCAGCGTCTCGGCCGCGACGAACAGGTCTTGCAGCGTGTCCACCCGCAGCATGCCGGCGCGCCGGATGGCGGCGTCGTAAACCAGGTCCGAGCCCGCCAGCGCGCCGGTGTGCGAAGCCGCGGCGGCCTGGCCTTGCGGCGAGCGGCCGGCCTTGACCACCAGCACCGGCTTGTTGCGCGCCGCCGCACGCGCGGCCGAAATGAACTTGCGCGGCGACTCGATGCCTTCCACGTACAGCAAGATGGAGCGCGTGCGCGCGTCGCTGGCCAGCCAGTCGAGCATGTCGCCGAAGTCGATGTCGGCATGTTCGCCCAAGGAAACACAGTGCGAAAAGCCGATGCCGCGGCCCTGCGCCCAGTCGAGCATGGCCGTGACCAGCGCGCCCGATTGCGACACAAAGGCCAGGCCACCGCTTGGTGCGCCCACATGCGCGAAGCTGGCGTTCAAGCGCGCATGCGGCGACAGCAGGCCCAGGCTGTTGGGGCCCAGGATGCGCAACAGGTGCGCCCGTGCAGCGCCCAGCATGGCGCGCTTGTGTTCGGCACTCAGGCCGGCTGTGAGCACGATGGCCGCGCGCGTGCCGCGTTCACCGAGCGCCTGGATCAAGCCCGGCACGGTGTCGGGCGGCGTGCAGATCACCGCCAGTTCGGGCGCTTCAGGCAAGCTGGCCACATCAGCCAACACAGGCTCGCCGCCGAGCTGGTGGTACTTCGGGTTGACGGCCCAGCGCGGGCCGGCAAACCCACCCTCGCGCAGGTTGTGCCAGACCGTGGCACCCAGGCTGCCCGGTCGCTCGCTGGCGCCGATGACGGCCACGCTATGGGGGTCGAACAGGGAGTCGAGGTTGCGGATGCTCATGGGCGCGCCGCTGCACCGGCCGCCCCGTTGCGGCTCAAAGCAGTGCTCAGAACAGCACTCAATGAAGTACTCAAGGTGCGCCCAGCAAGGTGTGAACCTGGGCCGCAAACGCGGGCTCAACCTTGCCGCTGGTTTTGCTGCTGCGCGCCACGATGCGGCCCTGCGCATCCAGCAGCACCAGCACACCGGTGTGGTTCACCTCGCCGTTGGCCAAGCGGCGAAAACGCACACCCAGCACGCCGGCAATCGTGCGCACATCGGCCGGCCGCGGCTGCAGCAGGGCCCAGCGACTGAGGTCGAGCTGGCGCTTGCTGGCCGTGCTTTGCAGCGCGGCCGGGCTGTCGTGCTGCGGATCCAGGGTGATCATCAGCACGCCCAAGCGTTCGCGCTCAGCGGGCGCGAGCTGGCGATCGAGATCAAGCACGGTGTCGATGATCGTCGGGCAGATGACGGTGCAGCCGGTGTAGAACATCACCGCCAGTTGCGCCCGCCCGCGCTTGTCAGCCAGCACCAGCGGGCGGCCGGCCTGGTCGCGCAGCGGCACATCCAAGGCATAGACCGAATCGCGCGGCAGTGCAGCGGGGGCAGGGGCGGCGCCCACGCCCGCAGCAAGCGCCATCAGCATCAAAGCGGCAGCAAACCCTTGCATGGCCAGGCCCTTCATCGTGCGCAGCGAAAACCAAGGTTGGCGGTGGCGTCGACGCCTTCGAGCGACGACAACATGGCCACGCGCATCAGCACGGCATAGTTGTCTCGCCCGTTAACTTCTATGGCCGCGGCGCCGCAGAACTTGAGCCGGTCAGGGTCGCCCTGGTCGCGGTTGTCGGCCGACACCAGCAACGCCGAGAAGTCATCGGTCCATTCCCACACCAGACCGTGCAGGTCTTTCACGCCATAGACATTGGGCCGCTGCACGCCCACGTTAGGCAGCGCCTGCCGCGACGGGCGCGCATACCAGCCCAAGATGCGCTCATGCCAGGCCGGGTCGCTGCGCGCGTCGCGCCGGCGTTCATCAGCCGCTGCCGCGTATTCCCACTGCGTCCAGCTTGGCAAACGCGCGCCCTGCGCCTGGCAGTAGGCCTGAGCCGCAAACCAACTCACCCACACCACGGGTTGCTGCGGCAGCGCAGCCGGGCCCAGCTCGGTGGGCGCGGCCCAATGCGAAAGGTAGCGCGCCTCGGCAAAGACCCGGGCCACGGTGTCGCGGCGCCAGGGCTTGTGCTGGCGCACGAAGGCCAGGAACTCGGCGTTCGTCACCGGCGCACTCATCAGCTTGAAGGGCGCCACGCGAACGGCGGCGTCACGGCTATCCAGCTTCAACACGGAATCGAACGCACCCCCGGGCAGGCTGCGGTAGCCGGCACCCGCCTGCGCCGTGGCAGCCCCCCCAGCCCAAGCCAGGGCAAGCACCCAAACGCACATGAGCGGGTGGCAACGCATGGCTGGCAACTGATCAACGCCGGCTCAATGACCGGTGCCAGCGGCGGCCGGTTTGGCCTTGCGCCGTTCAGCCACTTCAGCCTTGCTCACCCTGCCGCCAGCGTTGCCCCAACTGCCCTGCACATAGGTCAGGATGTTGGCCACCTCATCGTCAGTCAACTGGCTCATCGGCGGCATCACCGAGTTGTAGTCTTGGCCGTTGACTTTCACCGGGCCGCTCAAGCCATGCAACACCACGTCGATGCTGCGTTTGGGGTTGGCCAGCAGCCAGTCTGACTTCGCCAGTGGCGGGAACACGCCTGGCAAACCGGCCCCGTTGGCCTGGTGGCAGGTGGAACAGGTGCCGGCGAACAAGGCTTGGCCGGCCTTGAACTGCTCTTCGGTGGTGAGCGAGCCGCTGATGGCTGATTTGGCCGCCGCCGCCACCGCAGCCAAGTTGGGTTGGGCGCGGTCGCCCAGGTAGACCTCATCGACTTCCTTGCCCGAATACACCGCCTTGTTCTCGGGGCCGTCGACCTTCAGGATCGCCAGCGCCCCTTTGTTGAAGGCGCGGAAGATGGAATGGTCGACCAGCACATAGCTGCCCGGTACCTCCAGGTGAAACTCCATCATCGCCGCGCCGCCGGCCGGGATCAGCGTGGTCTGCACGTTCTCTTGCACCCGCGTGCCGCCTTCGAACCACACCTTGTCAAAAATCTCGCCGATGACGTGAAAGCTCGACACCAAGTTCGGGCCGCCATTGCCCACGTACAGGCGCACGGTTTCGCCGGTTTTGGCGGTGATGGCGTTGTCGCCGGTCATCGAGCCTTCTCTACCGTTAAACAGCACGTAGGTCGCGTTTTCGTCGATGGCGCGCTGCATGTCGAAGGGCTGCAAACCCTTCTCGCGGTACTTGCCGGTGGTGTAGAAGTCGCCCTGCATCACGTAATACTCTTTGTCGACTTTGGGCAGCCCGCCCGGGGGCTCGACCAAGATCAACCCATACATGCCGTTGGCCACGTGCATGCCCACCGGCGCGGTGGCGCAGTGGTACACGTAAAGCCCGGCGTTCAATGCCTTGAAGCTGAACTGCGATTTGTGGCCCGGCGCCGTGAAGCTCGACGCCGCACCGCCACCCGGGCCGGTGACGCCGTGCAAGTCAATGTTGTGCGGCATCTTCGAATCGGGCGCGTTTTTCAAATGAAACTCCACCGTGTCGCCCTGGCGAATGCGGATGAAACTGCCCGGCACCGTGCCGCCAAAGGTCCAGAAGGTGTAGCTCACGCCTTCAGAAATGGGCATCTCTTTTTCAATGACTTCAAGCTCGACGATCACCTTGGCCGGCGTGGTGCGGTTGGTCGGCGGTGGCACAAAGGGCGGGCTGGTCAGCACCGCCTTGATCGGCTCGCCCTGGGGTGGGCCGAAGTCGCCCCGCGCCGCAGCGCTCGGCGTGCCGGGCGTCGCGGCGGTGGGCGCTGTGGCGTCGGGCCGGTTGCATCCCGCGGCAAGCAGCGCAACGAGCAAACACAGGTGCAGTGAGCATGGGCGCATGGTGGTCTCCGGGGTCTCAGCTCGAGCAAGTCAAAACAGGGCTGGGTTGTTGATGCTGCACAGCTTGCGCCAACAGCTTGCTGCAACCATTGACAAACATCATGTGCTGACACGAAGACCGCTGGCACGCTGACTCGATGCGTTGCTGGGCATGCCAGGTCAGAACCCTGATGGCACGCAGCGCCCGTTTCTGGCAATCGTGGGCGTTGCGACCAGCACCTGCACCGGGGCTCCGGTTGATCGCACCAGGCTCGGGGCCGGGTTGACTCGGCACAAGCCATGCCGCTCGAACAGCGGGCCAGGCTTTGCGCCTTGACCGCGCGCAAGGGCCCCGGGCTCAGCGTTGATCAGGCCGAGGCTGTTCAATCAATCATCGAGCCGTGGCGCGGCCGGCGCGTTCGGCGCGGCGGCGTGCGGCCATTTCGCGCCCCATGGCGCGGCGCCCAGCGGGCCCAAGCTGGGCTTGGGCCTGCGGATAGGCCACCGACTCTTCCAGTGCAATGTGGTCGCGGTGCAAGGCAGCAAAGACCTCAACGCCTTGGCGCAGAACGTCGATGTCGCATTGCCCGATTCCGGTGGCAATGGCCTGCACATGGGATTCGAGTTCCATCCAGTCTTCTTCGAGCCAGCCGTGGTCTTGCTGCAGCCGCAAGGCGGCCTGCACCAGCTCGGGGTTGCCACTGGCCAACATGGCCGGAAAGACATGCCGCTCTTCGTCTTCATGATGGCGGCGCGCCGTGGTGGCATAAAACTCGGCCACCGCGGCGGCGCTGGCTTTGTCAAGCGGCGTGACCGCATCTTTAAGCACCACTGTCACCAGCCGTTCCAGCGCACTGGCCGCTTTCAGCATGTCGGCATGGCAGGCATCCAGCACGCTGAAGCCGTCGATCTTCGCGTCTTCGGGCTGCGTCACGATTTGCGCTGCCGACAGCACCGGCAAGGTGCGGGTCGTTGACTCGCTTGATGGGTTCTTCATGGCCGCATTGTGTTGACCACACTGCACCGCACGTTGCGCCGCATCAAAGGGCTTGAATTCCTTGGGCCCGGCGCGCTGCCGCTCAATGCGCCTGGTCCCAGTTCGCGCCCACGCCCACCTCGGCCAACAAGGGCACGTTCAATTGCGCCGCGCCCGCCATCAAACGCGGAATTTCATGCCGCGCCCAATCAACCTCGGCGTCGGGCACTTCCAGCACCAACTCATCGTGCACCTGCATGATCATGCGGCTGACGCGCTGCTCGCGGTCGAGCGCGGCCTGCACCGCCACCATGGCCAGCTTGATGAGATCAGCCGCCGTGCCCTGCATCGGCGCGTTGATGGCCTGGCGCTCGGCGCCGGCACGGCGCGGGCCGCTGCCACCCATGATTTCGGGCAACCACAGGCGGCGGCCGAATACCGTTTCCACGTAACCTTTTTCGCGCGCACTGACCTTGGTGTCGTCCATGTAGCGCTTCACCCCCGCAAAGCGCTGGAAGTAGCGGTCGATGTAGTCGCGCGCGGCCTTTTGTTCGATGCCCAGGCTGGACGCCAAACCGAACACGCCCATGCCGTAGATGAGGCCGAAGTTGATCGTCTTGGCCGCGCGCCGTTGCTCACTGCTCACGTCGCTCAGCGGCACGTTGAAGACTTCGCTGGCCGTGGCCTTGTGCACATCAAGCCCTTCGGCAAAGGCACGGGTCAGGCCGGCATCACCGCTGATGTGGGCCATCAGGCGCAGTTCGATCTGCGAATAGTCGGCGCTGACGATCACATGCCCCGGCGGCGCGATGAAGGCCTCGCGCACGCGCCGGCCTTCGGCCGTGCGGATGGGGATGTTTTGCAGGTTGGGGTCGTTGCTGGCCAGCCGCCCCGTGATGGCCACGGCCTGCGCATAGTTGGTGTGCACGCGGCCGGTGGCGGGGTTCACCATCAAGGGCAACTTGTCGGTGTACGTGCCCTTCAGCTTGGCCAGGCTGCGGTGCTCGAGCATGCGCGCCGGCAGGGGGTGGTCGGCCGCCAGTTTTTCCAGCACTTCTTCATCGGTGCTGGGTGCGCCGCTGGCGGTTTTCTTCACCACGGCCAGGCCGAGCTTGCCGAACAGAATTTCACCGATCTGCTTGGGCGAGCCCAGGTTGAAGGGCTGGCCGGCAAGTTCATGCGCCTGCCGCTCCAAAGCCATCATGCGTTCGCCCAGATCCTTGCTTTGCTGGGCCAGCAGTGCGCTGTCCATCAGCACGCCGTTGCGTTCAATGCGCTGCAACACCGCCACCGTGGGCAGCTCAATTTGTTCGTAGACGAAGTTGAGCTTGGCATCGGCGCTGATCAGCGGCCACAGCGCGCGGTGCACCTGCATCGTCATCTCGCTGTCTTCGCCCGAATAGGTGCTGGCGGTGGCCACATCGACCTGGCCAAACGGAATCTGGTTCACGCCCTTGCCGCACACATCTTCATAGCTCAAGCCCTTGCGCTGCAAGTGGCGCTCGGCCAGGCTTTCCAGGCTGTGCGGCTTGTGTGCTTCGAGCACATAGCTTTGCAGCAAGGTGTCGTGCTTATAGCCGCGCACGTTGATGCCGTGGTTGGCAAAGACTTGCAGGTCGTACTTGATGTTCTGGCCCAGCTTGGCCGCGGCCTCGTCTTCGAGCCAGGGGCGCAGGCGGGCCAGCACGTCATCAAGCGGCAACTGGTCGGGCGCGCCGGGGTAGGTGTGGCGCAGCGGCACATAGGCCGCCACGCCGGGCTCGGTGGCGAAGCTCAGGCCGACGATGCGCGCGCGCATCGGGTCGAGCGAATCGGTTTCGGTGTCGATCGCAGTGAGTTCCGCTGCAACGATGTGTTTGAGCCAGCGTTCGAAACCCGCCCATTCGAGGATGGTTTCGTAGCGGCGCTCCAGCGGCTGCACATTGCTGCTGGCAACGGCTTGCGCCAGCAGCGCCGGCGCCGTGCCCACAGCGGGCGTGGCCAAGGACTCTTCCAGCTCGCGCCGCCAGCTCTTGAAACCATAGCGAATGAAGAAGTCCAGCAGCGCCGGCTTGTCCACCTCGCGCAACGCCAGCGCTTCCAGCGCGGGCCAGCCCGGCACCTGGCCGGTGAGGTCGCAATCGGTCACCACCGTGACCAGGCGGCGCGCTTGCGGCAGCCATTCCAGCGCGCGGCGCAGGTTCTCGCCCACCGCACCGGCCACGCCAGGCGCTGCGTTCATCACGCCTTCCAGCGAACCATGTTCCGTGAGCCACTTCACCGCGGTCTTGGGGCCCACCTTGTCCACGCCCGGCACGTTGTCGACGGTGTCGCCCACCAGGCTCAGATAGTCGACGATGCGCTGCGGCGGCACACCAAACTTGGCCTGCACGCCGGCCACATCGAGCTTCTCGCCGCTCATGGTGTTGATCAGGCTGACGCTGTCATTCACCAACTGCGCCAGGTCTTTGTCGCCGGTGGAGATGATCACCTTGTGGCCGCTGCGCGCGGCCGCCACGGCCAGGGTGCCGATGGCGTCGTCGGCCTCGACGCCGGGCACGCTGAGCACCGGCCAACCGAGCAGCCGCACCACTTCGTGAATGGGCGCTATCTGCGCGCGCAACGCATCGGGCATGCTGGCGCGGTTGGCCTTGTACTGGCTGTACCAGGCGTCGCGGAAGGTGGGGCCGGAGGCATCGAACACACACGCCGCATGATCGGCGCCCACCTGTTCACGCAGCTTCTTCAGCATCGCCACCAGGCCGTGGATGGCGCCGGTGGGCACCTCGCCCGGGCCACGCAAATCGGGCATGGCGTGGTAGGCGCGGTACAGGTAGCTGGAGCCATCCACCAGCAGCATGATCTTGTCGCTCATGGCGCGATTGTGCAGGTGCCATGCGGGCGCCATGGGCCCGGTTGGCACGCTGGTGGCGCAGGGGCGCTGCGTAGAATCCCGGCCCATGCAACTGCGCAATCTTTGAGCCATGGCGGTCTACACCGAAGTCGGTTTCGACGACGCCGCAGCGCTGTTGCAGCGCCTGGCTTTGCCTGCGTTGCAGGGCCTGCGCGGCATTGAAGCGGGCATTGAAAACACCAACTACTTCGTCAGCACCGCCAGCAGCGAATGGGTGCTGACGCTGTTCGAACGTTTGCAGCCCGCGCAGTTGCCGTTTTACCTGGGGCTGATGCAACACCTGGCACGCCACGGCATCTGCGTGCCCGAGCCGCGGGCGGATGCGAATGGCGCGTTGCTGCACCAGGTTTGCGCCAAGCCCGCTGCCTTGGTGACACGGCTGCACGGTGCGCACCAAGAAGCCCCCAGCGCGCGGCATTGCGAACAACTGGGCCATGAGTTGGCGCGCCTGCACCTGGCGGCACAAGACTTTGCACTGCGCCAGCCCCACCTGCGCGACCTGGCCTGGTGCAACGAGACCGCGCCGGTGGTGCTGCCGCACTTGAACGCCGGGCACGCGGCCTTGCTGCAAAGCGAACTGGCCTTTCAAAATCAACTCGCCGCCACAGCGGCGGCGGCCAGCTTGCCGCAAGGCATCATCCACGCTGACCTGTTCCGCGACAACGTCATGTTCGAGGGTGACCGCTTGAGCGGCCTGTTTGATTTCTTCTTCGCCGGCGTTGATGCGCTGCTGTTCGATGTGGCCGTGTGCCTGAACGACTGGTGCGTGGACCCGGCCAACGGCCACCAGGTGGACGAGCGTGCGCAGGCCCTGGTGGCCGCCTACCATGGTGTGCGCCCGCTGTGCGCGGCCGAGGTGCGGCTGATGCCGGCCTTGCAGCGCGCGGCGGCGCTGCGCTTTTGGCTGTCACGGCTGTGGGATTGGCATTTGCCGCGTGGCGCGGCCTTGCTTCAACCCAAGGATCCGGCCCACTTTGAACGGGTGTTGCACCAGCGCATTGAGCAACCCTGGCACCCTAACCTTTGAGTTCAGCCGAATGTTGTTTGGATTAAGAGCTTGTCCGTAAATAGGAGGACCCTGCGTTGAGACCAAAGGGCGATGGATGCTAGTGTTGCGGTGCAGAGGTTTCGGTACAAATGAAAGCGATGGATTCGTTCGTCAGGCTAGTCTTACTGTGTTAACAAAATCAAGGCATTATGTGAACTTTTTCAAGCAAGAGGTGAGCCTTGATGGAAGAACTTCGCGAATTTGAGCGCTACATGGTGCACTTGAGTGAGGGTCTGGGCCATGTGGATCGGCATGT
>JANOXU010000082.1:0-59953 GCA_031418595.1 Burkholderiales bacterium | reverse complement strand
GGTGCCGAACCCATCCTGGCCGAAACACGGCGCAACCTGTACGACGGCGTGCCGCTGGAAGAGGTCTACAAGGCTTGCATCCTGGCCGCCCGCACGCTGATCGAAAAAGACCCCGGCTACACGCGTGCCACAGCACGCCTGCTGCTGCACACCATCCGACGCGAGATCCTGGGCGGCGAGGTCACCCAGGGCGAGATGGCCGCGCGCGACGCCGAGTACTTCCCGCAGTTCATCAAGAAGGGCGTGCAAGCCGAGTTGCTGGATGACAAGCTGCAGCAGTTCGACCTGGCGCGCCTGGGCGCCGCGCTGGACGCCAGCCGCGACCTGCAGTTCGACTACCTGGGCCTGCAGACCCTGTACGACCGCTACTTCCTGCACATCGACGAAGTCCGCATCGAGATGCCGCAGGCCTTCTTCATGCGCGTGGCCATGGGCCTGTCGCTCGGCGAGATCGACCGCGAGGCGCGCGCCATCGAGTTCTACAACGTGCTGTCCAGCTTCGATTTCATGAGCAGCACGCCCACGCTGTTCAACAGCGGCACACGGCGCTCGCAGCTCTCAAGCTGCTACCTCACCACCGTGGCCGACGACCTCGATGGCATCTATGAAGCGCTGAAGGAAAACGCACTGCTTTCAAAGTACGCCGGCGGCCTGGGCAACGACTGGACGCGCGTGCGCGCCCTGGGCAGCTACATCAAGGGCACCAACGGCAAGAGCCAAGGCGTGGTGCCGTTCCTCAAAGTGGTGAACGACACGGCCGTGGCTGTGAACCAGGGCGGCAAGCGCAAGGGCGCGGTCTGCGCCTACCTTGAAAGCTGGCACCTCGACATCGAAGAATTCCTGGAGCTGCGCAAGAACACGGGTGACGACCGCCGCCGCACCCACGACATGAACACCGCGAACTGGATTCCCGATCTGTTCATGAAGCGGGTCATGGAAGACGGCCAGTGGACGCTGTTCTCGCCCAGCAACTGCCCCGACCTGCACGACAAGTTCGGCAACGAATTCGAGCGCGCCTACGTGGCTTATGAAGCACAGGTGGATCGCGGCGAGCTGAAGCTGTTCCGGCGCATGCCGGCCAAGGACCTGTGGCGCAAGATGCTGTCGATGCTGTTCGAAACCGGCCACCCCTGGATCACGTTCAAAGATGCGTGCAACGTGCGCAGCCCGCAGCAGCATGCGGGCGTGGTGCATTCGAGCAACCTGTGCACCGAGATCACGCTGAACACCAGCGACAGCGAAATCGCCGTGTGCAACCTGGGCTCGGTGAACCTGGTGCGGCACTTGAAAGACGGCCAGATCGATCAAGCCAAGCTCAAGGCCACCGTGGCCACGGCAATGCGCATGCTCGACACCGTCATCGACATCAATTACTACGCCGTGAAGAAGGCGCGCGACTCCAACCTGCGCCACCGGCCGGTGGGGCTGGGCATCATGGGCTTTCAAGATTGCCTGTACCAACTGCGCACGCCCTACGCCAGCGACGCGGCGGTGGAATTCGCTGACCGTTCCATGGAAGCCGTGTGCTACCACGCCTATTGGGCCAGCACCGAGCTGGCCGAGGAACGTGGCCGTTATTCCAGCTACCGCGGTTCGTTGTGGGAACGCGGCGTGCTGCCCATCGACTCCATCGAATTGCTGGAGCGCGAGCGCGGTGGCCACGTTGAGGTTGACCGCTCGGTGAGCATGGACTGGGCGAGCCTGCGTGAGCGCATCAAGCTGCACGGCATGCGCAACAGCAACTGCGTGGCCATTGCACCCACGGCCACCATCTCCAACATCATCGGCGTCGATGCGTCCATCGAACCTTGCTTCGGCAACCTGTCGGTCAAGAGCAATCTGTCGGGCGAGTTCACCGTCATCAACGAGTACCTGGTGCGCGACCTGAAGCGCCTGGGCTTGTGGGACGACGTGATGATCATGGACCTGAAGCACTTCGATGGTTCGCTGCGCCCGATCGACCGCGTGCCGCCCGAATTGAAGAGCCTGTACGCCACGGCCTTCGAAGTCGAGCCGCGTTGGCTGGTCGAGGCCGGCGCACGGCGCCAGAAGTGGATCGACCAGGCGCAGTCGCTCAACATCTACATGGCCGGCGCATCGGGCAAGAAGCTCGATGAGACCTACCGCCTGGCCTGGTTGCGCGGGCTCAAGACGACGTATTACCTGCGCACCATGGGTGCCACGCACGCCGAGAAGTCCACCGTGCATGCCGGGGCGATGAACGCTGTCACCTCGCAAGGCGCGCTGGCTTCGGGCGGCGCGGGTGTGGCTGGCGTGACGGCAGACGAAGTGCCCGGCAGTGACGTGAAGTTCTGCGCCATCGACAACCCGGATTGCGAGGCTTGTCAGTGATGCGCAGCGCCCCACACTGCGCGTCACCGTTGCGCCTATGCACCCATATGTTTGGTGTCTGGGCGGATGCGAGTCAGCGTTAACGTGTTGGGCGATGCGTATGTGCAACAACATCGCTTTCAAGTGTTGAGCCGCGCGTTGTATTGCTTGGTGTTCGCGCGCTTCGCTCAGATAATTCGACGCCATAGGACGTGACACACATGCTTGTTTGGGAAGACGAAGTTCGCAGTACGCCGACGAATTCAATCCTCGCCGCCACCTCAGCGCCACTGCGCGATGTGCCGGCTGTGCAAGCGTCACCGCGCAATGCGGTGGCTATGAGTGCCCCAAGGCCGGCCGAAGCCGGCCGCCCCCCGCGGGGATCAAGCGAAGTGGCAGAGCCACATTTGCTTGTGAGCGCCGAGAGCAACACCGTCACGGCGCGCGCTGCACCCACGGTGGCCAAGGCGGCCAAACCCGATCCGGCACGCCGCGTCAGCGCCGCAGACAAACGCATCATCAATGGCCAGACTGATGTGAATCAGTTGGTGCCGTTCAAGTACAAGTGGGCTTGGGAAAAGTACCTTGCCACCTGCTCCAACCACTGGATGCCGCAAGAGATCAACATGTCGCGCGACATCGCCACATGGAAAGATCCGAACGGCCTGACCGACGACGAGCGCCGCCTGATCAAGCGCAACCTGGGCTTCTTCGTCACCGCCGATTCGCTGGCCGCCAACAACATCGTGCTGGGCACCTACCGCCACATCACGGCGCCCGAATGCCGGCAGTTCCTGCTGCGCCAGGCATTCGAAGAAGCGATCCACACGCACGCTTACCAGTACATCGTTGAATCGTTAGGTCTGGATGAAAGCGAGATCTTCAACGCCTACCACGAGGTGGCGTCGATCCGCGACAAAGACGAGTTCCTGATCCCGTTCATTGAAGCGATCAGCGACCCGCACTTCAAGACCGGCACGCCCGAAGCTGATCAAACCTTGCTCAAGAGCCTGATCGTCTTTGCCTGCCTGATGGAAGGCCTGTTCTTCTACGTCGGCTTCACGCAAATTCTGGCGCTGGGCCGGCAAAACAAGATGACCGGCGCGGCCGAGCAGTACCAGTACATCCTGCGCGACGAGTCCATGCACTGCAACTTCGGCATCGACGTCATCAACCAGATCAAGGCCGAGAACCCCCACCTCTGGACGTCAGCGTTCAAGGCCGAGATCAAGGCCTTGTTTGAACAGGCTGTGGCCTTGGAATACCGCTACGCCGAAGACACCATGCCGCGTGGCGTGCTGGGCCTGAACGCCTCCATGTTTAAGGGCTACCTGCGCTACATCGCCAACCGCCGCGCCACGCAGATCGGGCTGGAAGCGCTCTTCCCGAATGAAGAGAACCCGTTCCCGTGGATGAGCGAAATGATTGATTTGAAGAAGGAGAGAAATTTCTTTGAAACGCGCGTCATCGAATACCAAACCGGTGGCGCGTTGTCCTGGGATTGAACTGCCCTACCCCGAACGTTAACAACAACCCAGGTATGGCAGCCCGAATCGAAGTGTCAAAAGAACATCAACAGATGTCGGCCGGCACTTCACCCCATTCAGCGCACCGAGGCAACCGCCGAGAAACCCCTTGGGGTGACGAAGCAGACCAACGGGCACTGAATCGCCGCACTGTATCGAGCAGTGCGGTGCTCTTTGCAACTTGATCAAGGAGATCGTTATGGCAACTGCGAAGAAAGCTCCGGCCAAGAAGGCCGCCGCGAAGAAGGCCGCCCCGGCCAAGAAGGCTGCGGCCAAGAAGGCCCCGGCCGCGAAGAAGGCTGCACCGGCGAAGAAGGCTGCGGCGAAGAAGGCCGCACCGGCGAAGAAGGCTGCGGCGAAGAAGGCCGCACCGGCGAAGAAGGCTGCGGCCAAGAAGCCGGCTGCCAAGAAGGCTGCTCCCGCGAAGAAGGCTGCAGCGAAGAAGACTGCGGCCAAGAAGCCCGCGGCGAAGAAGCCGGCTGCCAAGAAGGCGGCCAAAAAGCCTGCCGCTCCTGCTACGCCGACTGCGCCTGCACCGGCCCCTGCAAAGACGGCTTTGAGTTCGGCGGCGGCCTGGCCGTTCCCGACCGGCAACAAGCCCTGAAAGACTGTGGAACGCCACCACCGGCGCTGCAAAGCGGTGGTGGTGGCGCCGACCACCAGATTCACAGCCCGGCTATGCCGGGCTTTTTTACGCCCACCCGGCTATGCCGGGCTTTTTTACGCCCACTCGGCTATGCCGGGCTTTTTTTACGCCCACCCCGCCGCGCAGCGGCGCGTCAGCACGCCGCCAGCGCGCAGTTCACAGGCCCAGTGCAGCCAGATCAAGCACATGGTTCTGCCCGCCGCGGTGCGCGATCTTCAACGCGCCAAGCTGGTTGCCCAGTGCGGCGCAGCGTTGCAGCGGCCAGCCGCGTTCCAGGCCGTGCAGCAAGGCTGCGCGAAAGGCGTCACCACAGCCCGTGGGGTCCAGCACGGCGCTGGCCTGAACGCCGGCCACGACGCTGCGCACGCCTTGCTGCCACACCTCGCAGCCGTGCGCACCCAGCGTGACCACCATGCCCTGCAAATGTGAGCGCGACAACTGCTCCAGGCTCATGCCCGTGCGCTCGCACAGCATGCGCCCTTCATAGTCGTTCACCGCCACCCAGCTGGCCTGTGCGATGAATTGTTTGAGTTCGGCGCCATCGAACATCGGCAGCCCTTGGCCGGGGTCGAAGATGAACGGAATTTTCGCCGCGGCCAGTTGCTCGGCGTGCTGCAGCATGGCGTCACGCCCGTCGGGCGCGATGATGGCCAAGGCGATGTCGCTGCGCTGCGGCACCTGCGTGAGCTGCGCCTGCTGCATCGCCCCGGGGTGAAAGGCCGTGATCTGGTTGTTGTCGGCGTCGGTGATGATGATCGCCTGCGCCGTGTAGGCCCCGGCAATGCCGCGCACCAGCGAGGTGTCCACGCCCCACGAGGCCAGGCGTTGCCGGTAGTCGCCGCCATCGTCGCCCAGCGTGGCCATGACCAGGGGCTCGCTGCCCAGTTGCTTCAATGTGTAGGCGATGTTGCCCGCGCAACCGCCGAACTCGCGGCGCAAGGTGGGCACCAGGAACGACACGTTCAGGATGTGCACCTGTTCGGGCAGGATCTGCTGTGCAAAGCGGCCCGGGAAGTTGGTGATGGTGTCAAACGCAAGTGAGCCGCAAATCAACGCTGGCATGTGAGTAACCTCTATGGGTAGAAAACTTCAATCGTGTAGCCCGCCACGCGGCGCGAGCCGGTGCTGAGCATGGCATGCAATGCGACTTCGGTGCCGGCGGCCACGACGGTGGCGCTGCTGCCCAACTCGGCCGCGCTGAGCACGCGGCGCGAAATGATCTGGCCCTGCGCGTCGGTCAGCGCCAGCTCGATGGCCGGCATCAGCAGTTCGGTGTCAGCGCGGTTGCGTAGCACCATGGCCATGCGGTACAGCGGGCTGCCCTCGATGCGGGTGAGCGCGGTGCTCTCAACGCTGAGCAGCTCCACGTTGCGCAGCGGCTGGATCTGGCAGTCGGCAAGCTTGCACGCGGCTTCGAGCCAGGGTTGGCTGACCTTCCAATGGGCGGCGACCCAGTCGCGTTGGTGCAGCAGCCACTGCGCGGCCAGCGCCAGGGCCAGCAGGCATGCGGCCAGGCCCAGCGCGCGGCGCACGCCGGGGCGTTGCCAACGCGCGGCGCGGTCGGCCTGGCGGATGAAGCTCGGCGTGTCGGCGGGCTCGGCGTGCAGCTCGGCGGCAAGCGTGGTGGCCGGCCAATGCGAGCCGGGTGTGTCAGGCGACTCAGGTGTGTCAGTCGGGGCGGCCACAGCTGCGGCCCCGGGTACGCCTGCCAGCACGGCATCGATGCCCTCAGGCTGGCCAACAGGCGGCTGACTGGCGGGCAAGTCATCGAGGTCGATGTCAACATGCTCGATGCTCAGGCGCTCGCCCACAGGCCACTCAGCGCCGCGCTGCGTGAGCGCTGCAAGGTCACCTAGCTCGGCAGCGTTGGCGGGCAGGGGGTCGCTTGCAGGCGTTGGCGCGGTCTGTGCAGTCTGTGCGGCCTGCAAGGGCGCGGCTTCATCCTGCGCGGCGTCAAGCGCCAGCGACGTCAACGCCAGCTCGGGCTCGGCCGGTGCCGGCCAGCTGGCCTTTGCGGCCAGGGTATCGGTGTCGACTTCGGTTTCAGTGCAGGCGCTGCCAAGGGCCACCAATGGCTGGCCATTGACGTCAAGCTCTACCAGGTTGGCCTGCGCGTTGAAGACCTCATTGCAGCGGCCGCATCGCACCCAGCCTTCAGACACCTTGAGCTGGTCTTGCACGACGCGAAAGACCGTCGTGCAAGCGGTACAGCGGGTAGCCAAGCTCATCGTTTGATCATGCCATGCCGCGCTGCGCCTTCATCAGGATCCGCGCTGCGCCGTCATCAGGATCCAGCCTTCGCGCTCGTCACTCACGCCCAGCTCAAGCTGCGGTGCATAGGCCTGCTGCAGCTCGCTGGCCTGGCGTTCGAGGATGCCGGCCAGCACCAAGGTGCCACCGGGTGCGAGCAAGCCGCTGAGCAAAGGGGCCAGCAGCTTCAGCGGTGTGGCCAGGATGTTGGCCAGCACCAGCATGTACGGCCCCGCCGCCTGCTCAGGCAGGCCGCAGTGCAGCACCACGCCGTTGGCTTGGGCGTTGGCCGCCGTGGCCACCACCGCGGCGGGGTCGATGTCCAGTGCAGCCACATGTTTGGCGCCGTGCAGCGCCGCGGCGATGGCCAAAATGCCCGAGCCGCAACCGTAATCAAGCACGCGCGGCCAGGCCTGTGCATGGCGGGCGATCCAGGCCAGGCACATGTGCGTGGTGGGGTGGGTGCCGGTGCCGAAGGCCAGGCCCGGGTCCAGGCGAATCACCTGCTGTGCTTGCGCCGGCGGCTCGTGCCAGCTCGGCACGATCCAGAAGCTGGGCGTGATGCTCACCGGCGCGAACTGCGCTTGCGTCAAACGCACCCAGTCTTGCTCGGCCACGGCTTGCAGCGCTTGCACCTGCATGCCGGCCAGGCCGGGCTGGGCCACCAGCCAGGCGGCCGCGGCGGTGGCCTGGGCCTCGTCGGTGAACAAGGCGTTCAGCGTCGAGCGCTGCCAGCCGCTGCGCAGCACAGGCATGCCCGGTTCGCCAAACAAGGCTTGCTCGGCGGCGGTGAGCGCGTCGGCGTCGGTCACCGACACGCTGAGCGCTTGCAGCGTGTCCATCAAGGCGTCGCCCACCGGCTCCACCAGCACCTCGGGCACGCGCAGCACCAGTTCGAACAGCATCTCTCGGCCAGCGCGTTCAGCGCTTGTGCTGGCTGAGCCAGCCTTCGAGGTAGTGAATGCTGGTGCCGCCTTCGATGAACTTGGCGTCGACCATCAGCTCGCGGTGCAGCGGAATGTTGGTCTGGATGCCCTCGATCACGGTTTCAGACAACGCCGTGCGCATGCGCGCCAGTGCCTGGTCGCGCGTGTCGCCATGGACGATGATCTTGCCGATCATCGAGTCGTAGTTCGGCGGCACCACGTAGTTGGTGTAGGCGTGCGAATCCACGCGCACGCCAGGCCCGCCCGGGGGGTGCCACATGGTGATGCGGCCCGGCGAGGGCGTGAACTTGTACGGGTCTTCGGCGTTGATGCGGCATTCGATGGCATGGCCGCGCATCTGGATCTGGCGCTGCGTGAAGGGCAGCTTCTCGCCCGCGGCCACGCGAATCTGCATCTGCACGATGTCCACGCCCGTCACCAGCTCCGTCACCGGGTGCTCAACCTGCACGCGGGTGTTCATCTCGATGAAAAAGAACTCGCCGTCTTCGTACAGGAACTCGAAGGTGCCGGCGCCGCGGTAGCCGATCTTCTTGCACGCCGCGGCGCAGCGGTCACCGATTTTTGCGATCCCCCGCCGCGCAATGCCAGGCGCGGGCGCTTCTTCAATGATTTTTTGGTGGCGCCGCTGCATTGAGCAGTCGCGCTCGCCCAGCCACACGGCGTTGCGGTGCTCGTCGGCCAGGATCTGGATCTCCACGTGGCGTGGGTGTTCCAGAAACTTTTCCAGATAGACCTCGGGGTTGCCGAACGCCGCGCCGGCTTCGGCGCGGGTGGTGTGCACGGCGTGCAGCAGGGCCGCTTCAGTGTGCACCACGCGCATGCCGCGCCCGCCGCCGCCGCCGGCGGCCTTGACGATGACCGGGTAGCCCACCGCGCGCGCCATCTTCACGACTTCCTTGCCGTCTTCGGGCAACACGCCTTCGGAGCCCGGCACGCAAGGCACGCCGGCTTTGATCATCGACTGCTTGGCCGACACCTTGTCGCCCATCAGCCTGATCGACGCCGGCGTGGGCCCGATGAAGACAAAGCCACTGCGCTCGACCCGTTCGGCAAAGTCGGCGTTTTCCGACAAGAAGCCGTAGCCGGGGTGGATGGCTTCGGCATCGGTCACCTCGGCGGTGGAAATGATGGCCGGCATGTTGAGGTAGCTCAGCGCCGACGCCGCCGGCCCAATGCACACCGCCTCGTCGGCCAGCTTCACGTACTTGGCTTCGCGGTCGGCCTCGGAGTAAACGATGACCGACTTGATGCCCATTTCGCGGCAGGCGCGCTGGATGCGAAGGGCGATTTCGCCGCGATTAGCAATGAGGATTTTCTTGAACATGGTGTGCGCGGCGAAACCGCCCTTAGCGTGCTGCGCACGCAGCGCAATGTGGCTTCGCCGCAGCGCCGGTGGCGCTGCGGCCGCGGTTGGCGACCAGTGTTTTATTGAACACAGGCTCAACCTACTCAATGATGAACAGCGGCTGCCCAAATTCGACAGGCTGGCCGTTCTCGCAAAAGACCTTGCTCACCGTGCCGGTGTGGTCGCACTCGATCTCGTTCATGATCTTCATGGCTTCGATGATGCAGACCGGCTCGCCCGCCTTGATGGCTTGGCCCAGTTCCACCAGCGGCTTGGTGCCGGGGCTGGAGGAGCGGTAGAAGGTGCCCACCATGGGCGACTTCACGACATGGCCACTGGGCTGGGCTTGCGCTTGCGCCTCGGCCGCTGCCGCCTCGGCTTGCGCGGCGGTCACCACCGGCGGCGCGGCCGGAGCTGGGCTATAGGCGTGCCCCGCCGCAGGCATGGCCATGGCAGGCGCCGGGGAGGCCTTGACGATCCGCACCTTGCCTTCGGCTTCAGTGATTTCGAGTTCGGAGATGTTCGATTCGGAGACCAAATCGACCAGAGTCTTCAGCTTGCGCAGGTCCATGTCTGTCCTCGTTCTTGCAGCCCTTGGCCGCACAAGGCGCACCGGGCACTGAATTCAAAAGTTCGCTATCAGCCAGCAATTGCCGCCAAATCTCTTTCTGGATCGTTTGCCATTCGGCGTGGCTCGGCCAGCGCCGGCTCGCTCAAATTGCAACTGGTGGTCACACAGGCCGCGAACTGTACGCTGTTGATCGTTGGATTTCGCGCGCAACGCAGACATTGAGCGCCGTTACCAGCAATCAGAGGCAACTTAAAGCGCGGCAGCCCAGCCTTGCAGTTCGGCCAGCGTCGTGGCGCCAAGCTTGCGTTGGCGCACGCGACCCTGCGCGTCCACCATCAGCGTGAAGGGCAGCACCGCGCGCGGGTTACCCAGTTGCTGCGCCAGTTCGGTGCCGTCAAACCCGGCAATGCCGATCTCGAACGACAACGGCGTGCGCCGCAAAAACTGAGCCACCGGCTCGGGCTTGTCCACCGCCAGACCCACCACCCGCCAACCTTGAGCCCGGTTGGCAAGGGCGAAGGCGTCCAGGTCGGGCAGCTCTTTGATGCACGGCGCGCACCAGGTGGCCCAGAAGTTGATGATCAACGGCCGGCCGCGCAGGCTGGCCATGTCGAGTTCGCCGCCATCCGGGCGCGGCAGCTTGAGCTGCCAAAACGCGGCGTCAATGGGCTGCGGCTGCCGGCTCGTCTGCCACCACCAGGCGCCCACACCCGCCAGTGCTGCGGCGCCGGCCACGCCAGCCACCAGGCCGGTGCGGCGCGTCAACATGCGCCGGCCTGCGTCAGCGCCAGCAAGGCCCGCAGCGCCGCGGCGTCGCCGCGCCAACTGCGCCCGCGCGCGTCGGGCTTGAGCGCGCCGCGTTGCTCGTCGCGGTCGCGCACGAGCAGGTGAATGGTCACTGGCTCATGAAAGCTCGGGCAGGGCACGGCGGTGGTCAACACATCAAGTGGCGGCTGGCCGGGCCGGGTTTGAGTGGCCACGTCGAACACCACGCCCAGGTTGAGCAAGGCGATCTCGGCGCTCTTCGAGTCGTCGCAATAGAGGTCAATGCGCAGTGAAGACATGCGCGTGGCCGTACCGCGCCACACCGCGCCGCCCAGGTGCGGCCGGAACTCGGCCAAGCGCTCCAGCCAGGGCAGGGCCAGGCGGCGCAGCGTGCGCAGCTCGTCGGGTTGAGTGTCAGCATGAAACAGTTCGAGCTGGCTGCGGATCTCGTCTTCGAGCTGTTCATCACTGGGCAAGGCCAAGCGTGCGCCGTGGCGGCCCAGGCTGCGTGCGGCGCGGCGTTTGGCCTCGCCGTATTCCTGGCCTTCTTCCACCACCAGGCGGGCCGCGGCGGCGGCCACTTCTGCTGTGGCGGTGTGGGTCATGGTTTGGATTCTATGTAGCCGTGTTCATGGCAACGCGACCGCAACCATGCGCGCGGCCACCGCGGCGGCGCGCTGCAGCAGGTAGGGCGATGCCGGGTGGCGTTCAAAGTACTTCGGCGCGGGCAGCATGACCGCCAGGCGCGCCGCCTCGTCACGGCTCAGCCGTGCGGCATCTTTCTTGAAGTAAAAGCGCGCAGCGGCTTGCGCACCGAACAGGCCTTCGCCCCACTCCACGTGGTTGAGGTAGATCTCCAGGATGCGTTGCTTGGGCAGCAGGGCTTCAAGCATCAGCGTGATCAGCGCTTCCTGGCCTTTGCGCAAGGCGGTGCGCTCGCCCGACAGGAACAGGTTCTTGGCCAATTGCTGGGTGATGGTCGAGCCACCCACCAGCTTGGGTGGCCGCCCGGGCTTGGCCGGCTGGGCCTGGCTGCGCTGGTTGCGGCCCCAGGCCTTTTCAATGGCGTCCCATTCAACGCCATGGTGTTGGCTGAAGCCGGCGTCTTCACTGGCCACCACGGCGCGCTTGAGATGGTCTGACACCCTGCCATACGGCACCCACGTTTGGCTCCACGCCGGCTGCGACACCGTGCGCACCAAGCGCAGCGCCTCACTGCGCTGGAACGTTGTGGAGGCCGGGTCGACCCAGCGCATGGCCAACACGCGAAAACCCAACGCCACTTGCAGCGCCAGCAGGCACAGCCCCAGCAAGGCCAGCAGCCGCAGGGCCCAGCGGCCGGGGCTCATCTGACAGCCTTCGCGCTGCGCGCTGCGCGCTGCGGCGCGAGCCCTGTCGGGCTCAGACTGGACGCGAAACCGTCCAGAGGACGGTTTCGCGTCTGTCGAAGGCCAGAGGCCTGCGGCCGATGGCGGCCGGCCGGGGCTCACTTGCCCGCCGGCCCGTGCAGGGTGGTTTCCAGGCCGTCGTCGCGGGTGAAGCGAAAGCGCGAGGTGATGACGATCTGGTCGGCCTCGGCGCGCATGGCGGGGCTGAAGTCGCCGAACGGGCCGGCCGCACGAACGATGGCCACGGCGCGCGTGTCCAGCGCCTTGTTTTTCGAGCTGTGCACGATGTCGGTGTCCACCAGGCGGCCCGCGGCGTCGACCGTGAGGTTCATGATCAGCTCGCCATACAGGCGCTTGCCCGCTTGCTCGGGGAAGTCGCGCGTGCCGCGGTCTTCGATCTTGCGCCGCAGCAGGTCGTAGTACAGGGCATAGGTGGCTTCGCGAGTTGAAGGCGCGATGTAGCGCTTGCGCGGCCGGGCGTTTTCTTCGTTCACCCGCTTTTCAATCGCTGCCAGCATGCGCAGCAACTGGCGCCGGCGTTCCTCTTGTTCCTGCTCCTTGGCCGTGACGGCTTCGCGCGACGGGTCGGGCGGCGGCAACAAGGCCAGTTCGCGGCGCATGTGCGCCAGCAGTTGCTGCTGCTGCTGTTGCAACTGGGCGATATTCGCGCGCGCCGTGTCGGCCGACTCACCCATCTCGATCTGCGCTGAATTGGGCAAGGGTGATGTGGCCCGGCCTTTGTCGGCATCGCCTCCGCCGGCCAAGTTGGCCTGCGCTAAGGCCTGGGCCTGGGTGGGTGCTTCATTGGTGCGCGCATTGACCAGCACCACTTCAAGCGGCGTGTCTTCGAAGATGCGGTTAAAGCGTGCCGGGTCCAGCACGCGCAGCGTCAGCAACGCGCCGTGCACGCCGACTGAAAACAACAGGGCCCAGTGCAGGACGGTGAACCGGCGCCAAACGCTCATGCGGGCCTCTCAGTGGCTCAATCCGGGCTGCCCGGCGCCGCCGCGCCGGTGTCCGGGCTGGTGTCGATAGCCAGCGTCAACGCGCCGGCCGGCTCGGCATCGTCTTCCGCCGCCGCCTCATCGCTCTGCGCGGTGCCGGCCCCGGCCGCGGCCGTCAGCGCCTCGGCCAGGTTGGCATGCAGGTCCAGCGTGAGCAGGTCGATCTGCGTGATGCGCACACGCACGCGCGTGCCACGCGGCAGGCTCTCGCAGCCCAGGGCCTTGAACACCAGGGGCAACTCATCGGCGCGCACCAGGCCGTCTTTCATGGTGCTGGCCAGCAGTTCGCTGACGTCGTTTTGCTGCAACCAGCGCAGCGCCCAATAGCGCTCCATGCCGCGCTGGAAGTCAGCGTAGGTGCTGTAGGCCGCCTCGAAGGCCGAGATCACCGAAAACAGCGCCGCGTCTTTGGGCTTGAACGGCGCGGCCAACGCGGCGGTGCGGCCGTGGCGCGCGCAGGCAATGATCTGCCATTGGTTCACCAAATCGACATAGCGGCGCAGCGGCGAGGTGGCCCAGGTGTACTGCGCCACGCCCATGCCGGCATGCGGCGCGGGGCGCACGCCCATGCGCACCTTCACGCCTGGCGCCAGGCTGGCCTGGCTGCGGTAGATGCCGGGCACGCCACAGTCGTGCAGCAGCGCGCCCCAGGTGCTGTTGGCCAGGATCATGGCCTCGGCCACGATCAAATCGAGCGCCGTGCCGCGGGCGCGGGCGCTGATGCTCACGCGCTCGCTGCCGTCGGGCTCGGCCGTGTTGCCCTCAAGCCGAAAGTTATAGTCCGGGCGGTTGAACAACTCGGGCTTGCCGCGCACCACTTCGCGCGCCGCCTTGAGCTTGCGCGCCAGGGCAAAGGCGAACGCCAACTCGGCGGCAAACGGGTAGTCGGCCGGCGCTTGCCCGCTCAGGCTGGCCTCGGTGATCACGGCGTCGAGCTTGTCGTGGCGCAGGTTGGCGGCAATGGCCACGCGCTCGATCTTCGTTTCGCTGCCGCGCACTTCGAGCGTGGCTTCATCGAGCGTCACATACAGGCTCACCGCTGCGCACTCGCGGCCTTCGGTCAGCGTGTAGGCCTGCACCACCGCGTCGGGCAGCATGGTGATTTTCCAGCCCGGCATGTAGACGGTGGAAAGCCGCTCGCGCGCCACCTTGTCCAACGCGCTGTCGGGCGCCAGTGCCAGGCCCGGCGCGGCGATGTGAATGCCGAACACCACCGTGCCCGTGCCCAGGCCCTGCACCGACAAAGCATCGTCGATTTCGGTGGTGGCCGAGTCGTCGATGGAAAACGCCTGCGCGCTTGCAAGCGGCAAGGCTTCGGTGATGCGTGGCGCGGCCAGCGCCGGGAAGGCCGTGCCTTTGGCAAAGACCTCGAACAGGAAGCGCCGCCAGTGAAACTGGTACGGGCTGTCGATGGCACCGGCGGCCTTGAGCAGGTCCAGCGGGGCCAGCTTGGCGCGGCGCGTGGCCTCGACCACGGCCTTGTACTCGGCCGCGTTCTTGTCGGGCTTGAACAAGATGCGGTAGAGCTGCTCGCGCACCGGCGCCGGGCACTCGCCCGCGGCCAGGGCCTGGGCCCAGGTGTCGATTTGCGCCGCCACGGCTGCCTTGCGCTCGATGCCCAGCAACGCGGCCTTCACCGTTTCTTCCGGCGCCTTCTTGAACTGGCCGCGGCCCAGGCGGCGAAAGTAGTGCGGTGCTTCGAACAGCCGGAACAGCGCCGCGGCCTGGCGCTCCACACCGGCATTGGCGCTGAAATAGTCGCGCGCCAGGTCGGCAAAACCGAACTCTCCCTCGGGCGCAAATTCCCAGGCCAGGTCGAGGTCGATCTCCTGCGCCAGCGCCTGGGCTTGGCTGATCAATGCGGCGGGGCTCGGCGTCTCGAAGCGCAACATCACGTTGCTGGCCTTGACCTTGACGCGCTTGCCCGAGTCCATCTCCAGTTGCAAGGAGCTCTCGGCCTCGGACATCACGCGCGCGGCGTGGAACTTGCCGGCTTCTTCATACAGTGCATACATCGGCCGGGATTGTCGCGCATGGGTTCAAGGCGCTTATCGCCGGATGACAGCTCGCAAAGCAGCGGTCATGTGCCGGCATGGTGCCCGCGCCAGGGTACGCGATCAGACCGACATGCCGCCCGAGACTTCGAGCACCGCGCCGTTGATGTAGCTGGCTTCGTCGCTGGCCAAGAAGGCGTAGGCGTTGGCGATTTCCTCGGGCCTGCCCAGGCGGTGCAGCGGCACTTGACTGATCACCTTTTGCATCAGTTTTTCGGGCAACCCTTCGAGGATGGGCGTGGCCACGAAGCCCGGCGCCACGGCGTTCACGCGCAGGCCCTTGGGCCCGAGTTCGCGGCTCCAGGTCTTGGTGAAGCCGATGACGCCGAACTTGGCTGCAGCGTAGTTGGTCTGGCCATAGTTGCCGTAGATACCGACCACGCTGCTGGCGTTGAGGATGACGCCGCTGCCTTGCTCGAGCATGGTGTCGAGCACTGCCTGCGCGCAATGGAACACGCCGCGCAGGTTGACATCGATCACCGCGTCGAACTGCGCCAGGCTCATCTTTTGCAGGCGCGCGTCTTGCGTGATGCCGGCGTTGTTCACCAGCACGTCGATGCGGCCGAAGCGCTGCTTCACGGCCGCCACGGTGGCGTCGACCGCGGCGCGGTCGGTCACATCGACGACATAGCCTTCGGCTTGGGCGCCCAAGGCGCGGCATTCGTCAACCACGCGGTGGATGGCCTCGGCACGCAAGTCGCACACCGCCACCGCCGCGCCTTCCTGCGCAAACTTGCGCGCCGTGGCCGCGCCAATGCCTTGCGCGGCGCCGGTGATCAGCGCGACCTTGTCTTTCAGTCTCATGGCGTGCAGGTTCAGGAAATGAAGAACGGTGGGGAAGTGGCGCTCGAAGTCACTCAAGCCGTGGTCGCTGCCGTCGATCAAGCGCTGCTCGCAGCCGGCGTAGCGTGCGCTCATCTCGCGCCAGTCGAGCACCTCGTCGCCCTTGGCAATGACGGCCAGATAACGTTCCGGGTGAGTCAGTTGGCCAGGCGTGATGGCGCGCAACTCGTCGACGAACTCCGCGCGGAATTCGAAGCGTTCTTGCGGCGAATGGAAAAAGCTCTGTTCGCCGATGTGGCGCGACAGGTCGCGTGCCGGGTCCACCGCCGGGTTCAGCAGCACGGCGCGGCAACCCTTGGCCTCGGCGGCTGCCGTGGCATAGAAGCCGCCCAGCGAACTGCCGATGATTGCGGTGCGCTCAAGTGGCCATTGCGCCAGTTGCGCTTGAATGACAGCAAACGCCGCGCGTGGGGAGGGCGGCAATTGCGGGCAGGCCCAGACGATGCTCGGGCGCTCCCGCGCAAACCAGGCCGCCACCTGCCGCGCCTTGGTGGACAGCGGCGAGGAGCGAAAGCCGTGCAGGTACAGCACGTGCGTGATCGGCTGATCCAATGCCGGCAGCGTCAATGCCGGCAGCGTCAACGCACCGCCTCGCGCTCGCGCAACGCCGCCAACAGTTTGGCCGGCAAGCCGCCGAAGCCGCCATTGCTCATGCACAGCAGATGGTCGCCGGGGCGCGCAGCGGCCAGCACGGCGGCCAGCAACTCGGCAACACCGTGTGAAACGCGGGCGCGTGGGCCCAGGGGGGAGAGTGCCTGAGCGGCATCCCAGCCCAGGCCGGCGTCATGGCAAAAGGCCAGGTCGGCCTCTTCCAGTGCCCAAGGCAATTGGGCCTTCATCGTGCCCAGCTTCATGGTGTTGGAGCGCGGCTCGAACACCGCCAGGATGCGCGCCGTGCCCACCTTGCGCCGCAAGCCGTTGACCGTGGTGCGCAGCGCCGTGGGGTGGTGCGCAAAGTCATCGTGCACGCTCACGCCGGCGGCCTGGCCCAGCAGCTGCAGGCGCCGCTGCACGCCCTCGAAGCTGGCCAGCGCTTCGCAAGCCAGCGCCGGGGCCACGCCCGCATGCTCGGCCGCGGCAATGGCGGCCAGGGCATTGAGCTGGTTGTGCTCGCCAAGTTGCTGCCAATCGACCCGGCCCACTTTCAGGCTGCCGCGCAGCACATCAAAGCTTTGCGGCTCGCCGCGCGCGCGCAGCGCGCCGGGCTCTTCCTTGCGCACACCAAAGCGCTGCACCGGGCTCCAGCAGCCACGCGCGAGCACGCGCGCCAGGGCTTCTTCGCGTGCGTTCACCACCAACAGGCCGTTGGAAGGCACGCTGCGCACCAGGTGGTGGAACTGGGTTTCGATGGCGGCCAGGTCGGCAAAGATGTCGGCGTGGTCGTATTCGAGGTTGTTCAGGATCGCCGTGCGTGGCCGGTAGTGAACGAACTTGCTGCGCTTGTCGAAAAACGCGGTGTCGTACTCGTCCGCCTCGATCACGAAATGGCGGCCCGCGCCGCGCCGCGCTGACACACCAAAATTCTGCGGCACGCCCCCGACCAGAAACCCCGGCTGTTGCCCGGCGGCTTGCAGCATCCAGGCCAACATGGCCGTGGTGGTGGTCTTGCCGTGCGTGCCGGCCACGGCCAGCACATGGCGCCCGGGCAGCACCTGTTCGGCCAGCCACTGCGGGCCGCTGGTGTAGGGCACACCGGCATCCAGCATGGCTTCGACCAGCGGGTTGCCGCGGCTCAGCGCATTGCCCACCACGAAGACATCGGGCTTGAGCGCCAGTTGCTGCGCGTCGTAGCCTTCGATCAGCTCGATGCCCAGCCCGCGCAACTGCTCGCTCATGGGCGGGTAGACGTTGGCATCGCACCCCGTGACGCGGTGGCCGGCCTCGCGGGCCAGGGCAGCCAACCCGCCCATGAAGGTGCCGCAAATGCCGAGGATGTGTAGATGCATGGGGGCGCGATTCTAGGAGCCAAAAAAAGGCCCGGCCGCTGCACGTACAGCGGCCGGGCCCATGCAAACGCGCCGCAGCGCTTGGGCGTGCAATCAGTCGAACTTGACCGATACGCCCGTGGTCAGCAGGGTGTCGCCCTTCTTGATGCCGGCACCGGGTTCGGAGTTGTAGCGGTGGGCGAAGCCGATGTTGACATTCATGCCCTTGGACACGGCCATGGCCAGCCCGGCGTCGAAGATGGCGCGGAACTCGCCGGTGTTCTTCAGGTTGGGCAGCAGGGTCAGGCGCTGGCTGAAGGTCATGGTCGGGTTCAGCTTGTGGCTCGACTCCTCGCCCAGCACCAACGACGTGTAGCTGTAGCGGCTGCGCGACGCGCCATCGATAAATGGCGTGCCTGTAAAGCGATCTGAAGTTTGGGCAACTCCGCCGAAGATATCGAACGTGGCGGCCGAGTCCTTGATGACGTGCCAGCCCAAGCCGGCACCGAGGGCGATGCGGCTCTTCAGACCAGCACCGGTGTCGCGCTCGAAGTCCAGGCCGCCATAGCCGAAGTACGCTGCGCTGAGATTGTAGTCATAGCGCCCACCCAGGCGGAACTGATCCGCCGTGGTGGTGCCACCCGCGCTGCCGCGCAGTGCCACGCCGTAGATGCGCAATTTGTCTTGCGCCGAGGCTTTGACTGCATCACCGGAAAGCGTCAGGTTGTTCGACTTGGTGTTGCCCGAAGACAGGCTGGCACCGAGGCTCAGGGCTGAACGCCATTGCCCGTCGGGGGTGACAGTGGCCTGGGCGAACGCGCCGCAGGCGGTGGTGCTGGCCAGGGCCAGGGCGGCCAGTTGGGGGGTGAAACGCATGGCTTGTTCCTTTGGATGGATTGCTTCGGCTGCGGCTTGAGCCACAGCACGCGGCGATCGTAGGTGCGACGGAAGCGACGCCTGTTCAAGCGGCTGTCATCCGTGCAATGCATCACGCGCTGGCGTCGCACCATGGCGCCGGCGCAACGCTCAGGTGCGCAGGTCTGCGGCGCGCAAGCTTCAGGCGCGAAGTGCTTGGCGCGCGGCCTGCAAGGTTTGGTCGATGTCTGCCGCGCTGTGCGCCGCGCTGACAAAACCCGCCTCGTACAGCGCCGGTGCGAAGTACACGCCTTGTTCGAGCATGGCGTGGAAGAAGCGGTTAAAGCGCGCTTTGTCAGTGGCCATGACCTGGCCGTAGTTCTGCGGCAAGGTCTCGGCAAAGAAGAAGCCGAACATGCCGCCTTCGCTTTCGCTGACGAAGGGCACACCGGCTTCGCGTGACACGCCTTCCAAGCCTTGTGCCAGCTCGCGCGTGCGCGCTGACAGTGCCGCGTAGAAGCCCGGCCGGCAAATTTCACGCAGCGTGGCCAGGCCACAGGCCGTGGCCACCGGGTTGCCGCTGAGCGTGCCGGCCTGGTAGACCGGACCCAGCGGCGCCAGCAGGCTCATCACCGTGCGGGTGCCGCCAAACGCGGCCAGCGGCATGCCCCCGCCGATCACCTTGCCGAAGACGCTGATGTCGGGCCTGAAGCCGGGCAACTGTTGCGCATACAGGCTTTGCGCGCCACCCAAGGCGACGCGAAAGCCGGTCATGACTTCATCGAACACCAGCAAGGCGCCATGCTGGGTGCACAACTCGCGCAGCCGGCGCATGAAGGGCAGGCTGGCGCGCACGAAGTTCATGTTGCCGGCAATCGGCTCGATGATCACGCAGGCCAGCTCGCTGCCCTGGATGGCGAAGGTCTCTTCAAGCTGCGCCAGGTTGTTGTACTCGAGCACCAGGGTGTGCTGCACCACTTCAGGCGGCACGCCCGCGCTGGTGGGGTGGCCGAAGGTGGCCAGGCCGGAGCCGGCCTTGACCAGCAGCGCGTCGGCATGGCCGTGGTAGCAGCCCTCGAATTTGATGAGCTTGGCCCGGCCGGTGGCGCCGCGCGCCAGGCGGATGGCACTCATGCCGGCCTCGGTGCCCGAACTCACCAGGCGAATCTGCTCGACGCTTGGCACCAGCTTGATGATGGCTTCGGCCAACTCGATCTCAGCCTCGGTGGGCGCACCGTAGCTCAGGCCCTTGTCCAGCGCCTGGCGCACGGCTTCGAGCACCGCGGGGTGGCCGTGGCCCAGGATCATGGGGCCCCAGGAGCCGATGTAGTCGATGTAGCGCTGGCCCTGGGCGTCCCACATGTACGCACCTTGCGCGCGCGTGATGAAGCGCGGCGTGCCGCCCACGGCCTTGAAGGCGCGCACCGGCGAATTCACCCCGCCGGGGATGACCGCCTGGGCGCGTTCGAACAAGGCGGCGTTCTTCTCCTGCCCGGGTTCAATGGACACGGCGCGGTGCCCCTTTGCCCTTGGTGTCGGGCTCGGGCATCTCGACGGCAGAGCCATCGTCTTCGCCGCCATCTTCAGCTGGGGGCAGGGCCCAGAAGAAGCGGTCGGGCACGACGTTGCCCATGCCGGGGCGAAAACCGGCGTCCAGGCTTTGGTCGAGAAAGGCCAGGGCCTCGGCCACGGCGGCCTGCAACTCGGCACCCGTGGCCAACAACGCGGCCAGCGCGGCCGACAGCGTTTCGCCTGCGCCCACGAAGCCGGTCTCGAACAGCTCGAACTTTTCGCCGGCCATGGCGCCTTGCGGCGAAGCCAAAATGTTGTCGAGGAACTGGCTGTGGTCTTTCGAGGTGAGCACGATGCCGGTCACCAGCACATAGCGCGTGCCGTGTTCGGCCGCTGCCACCGCCAGCTCGCGTGCTGAAGCGGGGCGTTCGCTGTCCCATTCAGGCAGCAGAAAATCGCACAGGGTCTTGTGGTTGCCCACCAGCACTTCGGTGGCCGGCAAGATGAGATCACGAAAGGCATCGAGGTACGGTTGCGCTTGCGACTCTTCCAGCCAGGCCAGCGGCGGCAGGTAGGCCACCAGCGGCAGGTCGGGGTAATCAGCCAGCACCTCGGCCACGGCGCTGACGTTTTCGGCCGTGCCCAGAAAGCCCACCTTCCAGCCCGACACGGTCACGTCTTCAAGGATGACGCGCGCCTGCTCGGCCACCAGTTCAGCGTCGAGCGCGTGCTGCTCGAAGACCTCGGCCGTGTCGCGCATCACGATGGCCGTGACCACCGGCAGCGCATGCGCGCCCATGGCGGACAAGGTGGCCACGTCGCCGGCCATGCCGCCGGCGCCGCTGGGGTCGCTGGCGTTGAAGCTCATCACGCAGGCGGGTGCGGTGGCCTCGGCAAGGGCGTCGCCTGCATCAGGGGTCGGCAGGGTCGGCGCCGTGGGTGTGCTCATGGAATATGCTTTCATCAGCCCGCCTGGGCGGGCCCGGTCGGTCCGAACGAGAGGCCCGCCAAGCACCTCTAGCGGATTCTGAACTGTGTTGTGTATGTGCCCACAAACCGTTGCTTTTCTCAAAGTTCGCGTGGCTACAATCGACGACCATTGTAGTGATCTTGACTGCCTGATCGTGACTCAAACGCGGACCTGGATGTGCCTGATTTGTGGTTGGATCTATGACGAAAACGAGGGCAGTCCGGAGCATGGCATCGCCAAAGGCACGGCCTGGGCCGATGTCCCGATGAACTGGACCTGTCCTGAATGCGGCGCACGCAAAGAGGACTTTGAAATGGTTCAGCTCTGATCCGCTGGCGCGAGCAGTTTGTTGCCGTTTGCGGCCGCAAACTGGTTCGTTGAGGAGAGCACTTGTTGGAAAGCAGCACGCCCGGGGCCCCTGCGGCCGTTGTCAAGGTTCTGGTCATCGACGACAGCAACACCATCCGGCGCAGCGCCGAAATTTTCCTTCGTCAAGGTGGGCATGAAGTGGTGCTGGCCGAAGACGGCTTCGACGCGCTGGCCAAGGTCAACGACCATGTGCCGCAGATCGTGTTTTGCGACATCCTCATGCCGCGGCTCGATGGCTACCAGACCTGCGCCATCATCAAACGCAACCCGCGGTTTGCGCATGTGCCGGTGATCATGCTGTCGTCCAAAGACGGCCTGTTCGACAAAGCGCGTGGGCGCATGGTCGGTGCAGAAGACTACCTGACCAAGCCTTTCACCAAAGAGCAGCTGCTGCGCGCGGTTGAACAATTCCGCCCTGTGGTTGCCAGTTCCGCCGCCAGTTCGTCGGCGCCTTGATTCGCGTGCTCGCCCAGGAACCCCAACATGTCCATCCAGAAGATCTTGCTGGTCGATGACTCGAAGACCGAACTGCATCACTTGTCCGACGTGCTGGGCAAGCGCGGCTACAGCGTGCGCACCGCCGAAAACGGCGAAGATGCGCTGCGCCGGTTGGACGAAGAAACGCCCGATCTGATCCTGATGGACGTGGTCATGCCGGGTCAAAACGGTTTCCAGCTCACGCGCAAGATCACGCGCGACCCGCGCTTTGCCCAGGTGCCGGTGATCATGTGCACCAGCAAGAACCAGGAGACCGACCGCGTCTGGGGTATGCGCCAAGGCGCGCGCGACTATGTCGTCAAGCCGGTCAATGGCGACGAGCTGATCGCCAAGATCAAAGCCTTGGGCTAACCTCCAACTCCAGCCGCAAACTGCTCCTCAATGGCCAACCGCGAAGCCCTGCGCGAACTGCAAACCCGCTTGGCCCAGCGCATGCAGGCCGCCCGCGACGAGGCGCCAGGCCTGGCCTGGTTGGCGGTTGAATGCGCAGGCCGTGGCCTGCTGCTGCCGCTGCAACAAGCAGGCGAGATCTTCCCGGTGGGCGCAGTGCTGGCCGTGCCCCATACGCAGCCCTGGTTTGCCGGCGTGGCCAACCTGCGCGGCGCCTTGTATGGCGTGGCTGACCTGGCGGCCTTTCTGGGGCTGCGCAACGGCCCGGCCGAGCGCGACAGCCACCACGAGCAGGCCCGTGTGCTGGCCCTGGCACCCACATTGGGCGTGAACGGCGCGCTGCTGGTCGACCGCATGGCTGGCTTGCGCAACGAGCAGCAGCTCACGCGCGTGGCGGTGCAGCCGGGCGATCGCCCTGCCTTTGCCGCCGCCACCTGGCGCGACGCTGCCGGCCGCGAATGGCAGGAACTCGATCTGGCAGGCCTGGCTGGCCACCCGTACTTCCTGGCCATTGCGGCCTGAACACGGCGCCGCGCACACAGCATGCAATCTGCAATGAGGAAGACATGAGCTTCATCGACAAACTCAAGAGCAAGGCCGGGTCACGGCGTTCACGCGGCATCGCGCCCGAGTCTGAATTCGGCCAACCCGTGGTGGCCACGCGCCTGGACAGCAGCCTGGACTCGCGCATCGCGGCGCAAAGCGCGGTCACGCTCGACATGAACGCCATGCAAGCCATGAGCCTGGGCAGCACGGCGAACGAATCGTCCATCATTTCCGAAGCGGCGCCGTCCGAGCTGGCTGGTGACTTCAGCGAAACGCGCATCCAGGGCGCGGAGCCCGCGGCCGCCGCAGCCGCCGCGACGGGGCTGCCTTTCATCGGCCACCTGCCGGTGCCCAGCCAGCAGCGTGCCTTGCTCGGCCTGGTGGTGGCTGGCGTGCTGGGGCTGTTGATGGCCGCCTTGCTGGCCTTGAACTCGGCCAGCCGCGGCTCGGCACAAACCAGCGCGGCCGGGCAGGCCTTGATGCAGTCGCAGCGGCTGGCCAAGGCCGTCAACCAAGCCAGCCTGGGCAACGCCGCGGCGTTCGCCGAATTGAAAGACGCGGCCGACGTGCTTGGGCGCAGCGTGGGCGGCCTGAGCAACGGCAACAGCGAGGTCGCCGCGGTGTCGGCGGCGACGCAGGAATTGTTGGCGCCGGTGCTGCCGATGGTGGAGCGCGCGGAAAAAAGCGCTGGGGTGGTGCTGCAACAGCAAAAGAGCCTGACGCAAATCGGTCTGGCGCTGCGCACCATCAGCAAGCAGTCTTCCGACATGCTTGAAACCGCTGAAACGATTTCAGCCTTGAAGCTGCAACAAGACGCCACGCCCACTGAAATTTCGGCAGTGGGCCATCTGGTCATGCTCACCCAGCGCATCGGCAAGAGCGCCAACGAGTTCCTCACCATCGACGGCGTCAGCCCCGAAGCCGTGTTCTTGCTCGGCAAGGATCTGAACACCTTCAAAGACCTGGCCGAAGGCGTGAGCCAGGGCAACGCCGAGATGCGCCTGCCCGGCACACGTGACCCGCAGATCAAGGAGCGCTTGAACACCTTGCTGCGCCAGTACCAAGACACCCGCTCCCAGGCCGCCGGCATCCTGGGCAACTTGCAGGGCCTGGTGGCGGCGCGCGACGCGCAGGCCACCATCATGGGCGACAGCGAGGCCCTGCGCGGCGGCCTCGATGCGGTGCAAAAGCAGCTCGCCGTTTCGGGTGGCTTTGGCATGTGGCATTTGATCCTGTTGCTGCTGTCCAGCGCCGCCTTGGCCGCGGGTGGCCTGGGCCTGCTGCGCCTGTTCGTCAGCGACCAGAGCGCACGCGCCGTCTTGGCTGAAGACCAGCGGCTCGAGGCCGAGCGCCAGGAGCAAGAAGCCAAACGTGTGAACGACGCCAACCAGGCGGCCATTTTGCGGCTCATGAACGAGCTGCAAGCGGTGGCCGAAGGCGACCTGACGCAGCAAGCCACGGTGACCGAAGACATCACCGGCGCCATCGCCGATTCGGTGAACTACACCGTTGAAGAACTGCGCAGCCTGGTGGCGGTGGTGCAAACCACGGCGTCGCGCGTGGCCGACACCACGGCGCAGGTGGAGCAAACCTCCACCGAGCTGCTCGCCGCGTCCACCGAACAGTTGCGCGAGATCCGCGACACCGGCGAATCGGTGCTGCAAATGGCCGGGCGCATCAACGAAGTGTCGGCGCAGGCGCAGCAAACCGTGCAGGTGGCGCAACAGTCGCTGGCCGCCGCGCAGTCGGGCCTGGGTGCGGTGCAGAACACCATCGACGGCATGAACACCATCCGCGACCAGATTCAAGACACCTCCAAGCGCATCAAGCGCCTGGGTGAAAGTTCGCAGGAAATCGGCGAGATCACCGAACTCATCTCCGACATCACCGAGCAGACCAACGTGCTGGCGCTGAACGCTGCCATCCAGGCCGCCTCGGCCGGCGAGGCCGGACGCGGCTTTTCGGTGGTGGCCGAAGAAGTGCAGCGTCTGGCCGAACGCTCGGGCGATGCCACGCGGCAGATCGCCGCCCTGGTGCGCACGATTCAAACCGACACCCAAGACGCGGTGGCCGCGATGGAACGCTCGACCCAGGGCGTGGTGCAGGGCACCAAGTTGAGCGACGCGGCCGGCGGCGCGCTGGGCAACATCGACCGCGTGACGCGCCAGTTGTCCGAGCTGATCGGGCAGATCTCAAACCAGGCGCGCAGCGAAGCCGAATCGGCCAACGTGGTGGCGGCCAACATCCAGCACATCTTCGCCGTCACCGAGCAAACCGGTGAAGGCACGCGCTCCACCGCGCAGATGGTGCGTGAACTTTCGCGCACGGCCGAAGAACTGAAGCAATCGGTCGCCCGCTTCAAGGTCAGCTGAGCGCCCCGCGCCAGCCCCCGGCCGCAACCAGCCGCATTCAGCCGCGAACACCGACATGCCTGCCGCAGACCCCACCGCCACCACCACCGACCTCAGCGCCTTGGCCTGGGTGGCCGACGAGCTGCGCCGCACGCTGGACGTGGCGCACAAGGCCATGCGCCGGCATGTCAAAGAAGCCGAAGCGATCGGCGCGTCCGACACCGACGCGGTGGACCCGGCCGTGCTGCGCAGCGCGCGGGCGCAAATGCACCAGGGGGTGGGTGCGCTCGAACTGGTGCGCCTGCCCGCTGCGGCGCAGTTGCTGCGCGCCAGCGAGGCCGCCGTGGCGCGTTTGCAGCAACGCCCCAAACTGCTGACTGCACCGGCCGTGGCCACGGTGGAGCAGGCCTCGTTTGCGCTGCTCGAATACCTGAGCCACTTGCTGGCGCGCAAGCCCTTGTCGGCGCTGGTGCTGTTCCCGCAATACCGCGCCGTGCAGGAGCTGGCCGGCGCCGAACGCATCCACCCGGCCGACCTGTGGCAATGGGAATGGCACTGGCGCGAACTGCCGGCCGACCCCACGGCCGTGGCGCGCAGCGCCGACGACCGCGCGCGCAGCGAAATGGAGTCGCTGATGCTGTCCATGCTGCGCGAGCCCAGCCGCAGCGTCATGGCCACCATGAGTGACCTGTGTGCCGGCCTGGGCGGCACCGCGCGCGGCCACATGGCCAACTCGTGGAAGCTGGCCGCGGCCTTCTTCCAAGCGCAGGGCCTGGGCATTCTGCAAGCCGATCTGTACGCCAAGCGCATTGCCTCGCGTCTGCTGATGCAGTTGCGCCTGGCGCAAAAAGGTCAGGACGATGTCTCCGAGCGCCTGGCCAAGGATCTGCTGTTCTTCTGCGCACATGCCCAATTGCCGCAAACCGCGGCCAGCGCGCCGCGCTGGGCCGCTGTGCGCGCCTGTTATGAACTCGACAGCACGGCGGTGGTCGATTACGAAACCCCGCGCCTGGGCCGCTACGACCCGGCCTGGCTGGCCCAGGGCCGCAAGCGTGTGGCCGCGGCCAAAGACGTCTGGTCGGCGGTGGCGGCCGGTGAGCTGCGCCGCCTGGCCGGCCTGGTCGAACAATTCAGCCTGGTGGGTGATTCACTGCGCCGCCTGGTGCCCGGTGGCGAGCCCCTGGCCGCCGCGCTGCAAGCCAGCGCCGAGCATGTCGCGCACCAGGCTGCCGTGCCGGTGCCAACGCTGGCCATGGAAGTGGCCACCAGCATGCTGTACATCGACGCCGCCCTGGAAGACGCCGAGTTCGACCACCCCGATCTGCCGGCGCGGGCGCAGCGGCTGGCGCAGCGCATCGACGCCGCGCGTGGCGGGCGCGCGCCGCAGCCGCTGGAGCCCTGGATCGAAGAGCTGTACCGCCGCGTCAGCGACCACCAGACCATGGGCAGCGTGGTGCAGGAGTTGCGCTCGTCGTTGTCCGAGGTCGAAAAGCAGATTGACCAGTACTTCCGCAAGCCGGCCGAACGCGACCTGCTGCTGCCCGTGCCCGGCCAGTTGCGTGCCATGCGCGGCGTGCTGTCGGTGCTCAGCATGGATCACGCCTCGCAGGCCGTGGCGCGCATGGGGGCCGATGTCGACGCGCTGGCCACCACCACCTACGACCCGCAACACCCCAGCGAGGCCGGCGCGTTTGACCGCCTGGCCGACAACCTGGGTGCACTGAGTTTCTTGATCGACATGCTCAGCGTGCAGCCGCACCTGGCCAAGTCGCTGTTCCGCTTTGACGCCGAGCGCGGCAGCCTGCGCACCGTGATGGGCCAGGGTGAGCGTGCGTCTGCTTTCGCGCCGCTGGAAGCGCCCACCCAGTCGGGCGCGATGCTCGACCCGCGCTTGATGGGCCGCGCCCAGGAACTGGCTGCCGAGGCGTTGCGCGACGACGTGCCGATCGAAGTGGTGACACGCGACCTGGAACGCCTGTCGCAACATGCGCTGTTGTCTGATCAACCCGAACTGGCGCAGACCATGGACACGGTGCGCGCCGCGCTTGACCATGCGCATGACGAAGACGAGCGCCGCACCGTTCGTGCCGAACTGGCGCAGGTGATCAACGACTTCGCCGAGTCCACCTATGCCTCCAGCCTGGCGCCGCTGCAAGCGCCGGGCGATGCGGCGGCGGCCCCTGCGCCGCTGCCCGCGGCCGAGGCGGTTGACGATGAGATGCGCGAGGTCTTCCTTGAAGAAGCGCAGGAAGTGGTGCACAACGCGAACGAATCGTTGCGCCGGCTGCTCGATGCGCCCGACGACCTGACCGAACTGACTTCAGTGCGCCGCGCCTTCCACACCCTCAAGGGCAGCGCGCGCATGGTCGGGCTGGGCGATTTCGGCGAGGCCGCCTGGGCCTGCGAGCAGTTGTTCAATGCCCACCTGGCCGGCAACCAGGCCCTCAGCCCCGACTTGCGCCTGTTCACGCAGCAGGCGCTCGATCACTTCGATGGCTGGGTCCAGGCCTTGGCCGGCCAGCGTGACGAAGGCCATGTCAGTGCGCAACTGGTGCAGGTGGCCGACACCTTGCGCCAGGAAGGCCGATTGCTGCCTTTCGGTTCGGCCGTTGCGTCGGCAGTGCCGCCACCGATGGCTGTGGCCGTGGCGCTGGAATCGTTGGACACGGCGGCTTTGCCGCTGGCAGCAGCCGTGCTGCCGACCGCGGCACCCACCGAGGTGGCCGCCATCACGCCCGCAGCGCCCGACGCGCTGCAGGTCGACATGCTGCCAGTGGCCGAAGCGCAGGAGTCCGAGTTCGACCTGGCCGGGCTGTTCACCCAGGCTGTTGTGGCCACCGAATTGGCGGCCCCGCCAGCGGCGGCGCAAGCCCTGGCCGCCGCCAGCCCGCCCGCGCCCGACACGCTGCCTGAATTGACGCCACTGGCCGAGCCCGAGCCGGCCGCGCTGGTGACCGAGGCACTCATGCCGCTGCCTTTGCCCGCGGCGGAGCCGGTGCTTGAGCCTGCCGATGAGCCGGTCTATGAGCCGGTCTATGAGACGGTCTATGAGCCGCAGCAGGTGGCGCAGCCTGCTGAGGTGCATGAGCCGGTGCCCGAGCACGAGCCCGCAATCGAGACCGAAGCGTCAACGCCGGCCGAGAACATCAAGGTCATCGGTCCGCTGCGCATCAGCATCCCGCTGTTCAGCATCTACCTCAACGAGGCGGATGAACTCTCGCGCCGGCTGTGCACCGAGTTGGCCGAGTTCAGCATGCAGCACCTTGCGCCCGTGGCCGACGCACCCGTGGCGCTGGCGCATTCGCTGGCCGGCGCCTCGGCCACGGTGGGTTACAGCGAGTTGTCGGGTCTGGCCCGTGCTCTGGAGCATTCGCTGCTGGCCGCGCAGCGCGCCGGGCAGGCCAGCGCGCAAGACGCCGCCTTGTTCGTCGACACCGCAGACGAAATGCGCCGCCTGTTGCACCAGTTCGCCGCCGGATTCCTGAAAGACGCACCGGCGCCGCTGCTGGCGCAACTGGCCGCGCACGAACACGATTGTTCGCGGCGCGCCGCCGAGCTGGGCGAGCAGGCGTTGCGCAGCGAAGTTGAAGACGACGCTGCTGCCGCTGCGTCAGCGCAGCCCGCCCCATGGCAGCCCGAGCCCGCGTTGGCAGCTCACCCCGAGTCGCAGCCAGGGCCAGAGTCGGAGCCAGAGCCAAAGCCAGAGTCGGAGTCGGAGTCGGAGTCGGAGTCGGAGTCGGAGGCGGAGGCGGAGGCGGAGGCGGAGGCGGAGCCGAAACTGCAACCGGAACCAGAACCCGCTGTGCAGTTTGTGGCCGATGTGCCCGTGCTGGCTGAGTCACAGTTGCCGGCCACGGCCGAGCCGCTTGCCTTGCCGGTTGCGCCGGACTGGTCCGAGCCGCCAGCGCTGCCTGCCCAGCCTGTGGCCGCGGCTTTGGTCGGTGTGGCGGGTTTGAGCGGTTTGGCGTTTGCCGACGAGCTGCCGCAACCCGCCCAGGCGCCGCTGGCCGCAGCGGCCGACGCCTTTGACGACGAAGACGACATTGACGCGCAAGACGCGGTTGATGAAGAGCTGTACCCGATCTTCATGGAAGAGGGCGAGGAGCTGATCGCCCAGTTGCACAACCAGGTGCGCGACTGGGCCCGCGAGCCCGGTGCCGAGCGTGGCGCCAAGGCGGCGATGCGCACCTTGCACACGTTCAAGGGCAGTGCGCGCTCGGCCGGCGCCATGCGCCTGGGTGAAATCGCACATCGGCTTGAGACAGCGGTCGATCACGCGCTGGCCCGCGGTGAAACCCTGGGCCCCGATATCGAACGCCTGGCCGCGCGCGTCGACGCATTGGCCAGTGCGTTCGAAGGCCTGCGCAGTGGCCCGGCGGTGCCCGAACCCCTGGCGCCGCCCGTGGCCGCGCCTGCCACCGCGTTGCCGGTGCACCTGGTACCGATCCAGCCAGTGCCCATGCCGGGCTCGTTGTACAGCGCGCCCGTGCCGGCAGCGGCGCAGCCCGAACCCGCGACGCCCCAGCCTGCAACGCAGGCAGCGGGCATCGACTGGGCGCGCTTTGCCGGCGCCCAAGCGGCGGTGCCCGCGGCCTTGCCCGAGCGCGCAGCCGCTGGCGTGGCGGCGGTGCGTGTGCGTGCCAGCTTGCTTGACCGCCTGGTCAACCAGGCGGGTGAGGTGAGCATCACCCGGTCGCGGCTCGATGGCCATGCCCGCACGATGCACGCCGGGCTGGGCGACCTGGGTGAAAACCTGGTGCGCCTGCGCAAGCAGCTGCGCGATGTGGAGCTGCAGGCGGAAACGCAGATCGCTTCGCGCCTCGAAGCCGCCAAGGCCGCTGCGCAGAGTTTCGATCCGCTGGAGATGGACCGCTTCACCCGCCTGCAGGAACTCACGCGCATGATGGCCGAGGCGGTGAACGACGTGGCCACCGTGCAGCGTGGGTTGGATCGCAGCCTGCAAGCCGCCGAAGACGAACTGGCCGCGCAGGCGCGGCTGACGCGCGAACTGCAAGACGACCTGCTGCGCACGCGCATGGTCGAATTCGAAGGCCTGGCCGACCGTTTCTACCGCGTGGTGCGCCAGGCCGCCAAAGACAGCGGCAAGCAGGTGCGGCTGGACATCGTGGGTGGCGCGATCGAAGTCGACCGCGGCATCCTCGAACGCATGACCGCGCCGTTCGAGCACCTGCTGCGCAACGCCGTGGCGCATGGCATCGAAGAGCCGGCCACGCGCCAGGCCGCGGGCAAGCCGGCGCTGGGCACCCTCACCGTCACCGTGCGCCATGAAGGCAACGAGGTCGACGTCGAATTCCGCGACGACGGCGCCGGGCTCGATCTGGCGCGCATCCGCCAACGCGGCCTTGAACTGGGCCTCATCACAGCGGCGCAAGAGCTTGACGCAGCCGGTTTGGTCAACCTCATCTTCACCCCCGGCTTCAGCACCGCCACCAACCTGAGCGAGCTGGCCGGCCGCGGCGTGGGCATGGACGTGGTGCGCGCTGAAGTGAGCGCCGTGGGCGGGCGCATCGAAACCGCCAGCGCGCCCGGCCAGGGCTCGAGTTTTCGCCTCGTGCTGCCGCTGACCACGGCGGTGACGCAGGTGGTGATGCTGCGCTGCGGCACGCTCACCGTGGCCGTGCCGTCCACGCTGGTGGAAGTGGTGCTGCGCACGCCGGCCGACCAGGTCAACCAGGCCTATGCAAGCGGCAGTTATAGCCATGCCGGCCAGCCGCTGCCGTTCTTCTGGCTTGGTGCCTTGCTGCTGGATCGCACACGCGGCGAGTCCAGCGCCAAGACGCAGCCGGTGCTGGTGATTCGCAGCGCCTCGCAGCGCATCGCCTTGCATGTGGACGAAGTACTGGGCAACCAGGAAGTGGTGGTCAAGCACCTGGGCCCGCAACTCGCGCGCCTGCCCGGCCTGGTGGGCATGACGCTGCTGGCCTCGGGCAACGTGGCGCTGATCTACAACCCGGTGGCCTTGGCCACGCTGTATGGTCAGGCCGCGCAGGCGCGGCTGAGCGCACCGGTGCCGCAGGCCGCCGCGCCGCAGCCGCTGCGCCGCGCCGCGCTGGTGCGGGTGGTGGACGATTCGCTCACCGTGCGCCGCGTCACGCAGCGCCTGCTGGCGCGCGAGGGCTACCGCGTCACGCTGGCCAAAGACGGGCTGGACGCGCTGGAGCAACTCGCCCAGGAAATGCCCGACGTGGTGCTGTCGGACATCGAAATGCCACGCATGGACGGCTTCGACCTGGTGCGCAACCTGCGCTCGGACGCGCAGTACGCGCACCTGCCGGTCATCATGATCACTTCGCGCATCGCGCAAAAGCACCGCGACCATGCGGCCGCGCTGGGTGTGAACCACTACCTGGGCAAGCCGTACTCGGAAGAGGAACTGCTGGGCATCATCGCGCGCCATGCGCGTGAAGCTGCCGCGGCCTGATCAACGCGCTGTCTTGATGCGGCCGTAGCGCTCCAGCGTGGTGCGCCGCGCCGCGTCGTGGTCGACCACCGGCCACGGGTAGTTAACGCCCAGCTCCACGCCACACGCCGCCAGGTCGAGCGGCCGGCCCAGCCAGGGGGCGTGGATCAACTCATCGGGCAGGCCGGCCAACTGCGGCAGGTAGCGGCGGATGAAGCGGCCCTGCGCGTCGAAGCGGCGGCTCTGCGTCACCGGGTTGAAGATGCGAAACCAGGGCTGGGCGTCGCAGCCGGTGGAGGCAGCCCACTGCCAGCCGCCGTTGTTGGCGGCCAGGTCGAAGTCGTTCAGGTGCTGCGCAAAATAGGCTTCACCGCGCTTGTAGTCCAGGCCCAAATCCTTGCTCAGGAAGCTGGCCGTCACCATGCGCAGGCGGTTGTGCATGTAGCCGCTGTGGTTGATCTGGTGCATCGCTGCGTCGACCAGCGGGTAGCCGGTGCGGCCTTCGCACCAGGCCGCAAACAGGGCGTCGGCCGCGGCGCCGCGTTCCCACTTGATGGCCTCGAATTCGGCCTTGAAGGCCTGGTTGGCCACCCGCGGGTGGTGGTGCAAGAGCTGGTGATAGAAGTCGCGCCAGGCCAGCTCGGCCAGCCACACCGCGGCGCCTGCTGAGCGCCCCCAGGCCGGCTGGAGCCGGCCGCCCCCTGAGGGGGTCAAGGAAAGTGGTGGAGCCACATTTCCTTGAGCGGCATGGGGCTGCTGCGTGGCCTGCCAGGCCGCGCGCGCCGCCTGCCGGATCGACAGCGTGCCGAAGCGCAGGTGCACGCCGAGGTAACTGGGGCCGCGCAAGGCCGGGAAGTCGCGCGTCTGGTCGTATTGGCCCAAGCGCTCGCGCACGAACTCGTCGAACATTTCGTGCGCGCCCGCGCTGCCGCTGGGCAGCTTGAGTTGATGCAGATTGGTGGCCTCGAACCCGATCTCGCCCAAGCCGGGCACGCCGCCGGCCACGCCAGTGGGCAACGGCGCCAGCGCGCTGGCGTGCCGGGCAACGGCATAGGGCTTGACGTAGAAGTCATTCAGCTTGGCCAGCCAGGCGCGCTTGTACGGTGTGAACACGCTGTACGGGTTGCCGCTTTGAGTGAGCACTTCGGCGCGCTCGAAGATCACATGGTCTTTGCTGGTGTGCAGCGCTACGCCGCGCTGCGCCAGGTGGCCGCGCACGGCGGCGTCGCGCGCCAGCGCGGCCGGCTCGTCGTCATGGTTGGCGAACACGGCCTGCACGTGCAGCAGCGCGGCCAGCGCAGGCAGCTCCTCGTTGGCGCGGCCATGGCGCACGATCAGGCGCACACCCGCGATGCCGTGCGACTGGCCCAGCGCGGCCAGTTGCGCGTCCAGCCCGGCCAGGCTGTCGCGGATGAACTCCACCCGGCGATCGGCGCGCGGCAGCGGACTCAGAATGTCGGTGTCCAGCACGAAGGCGCACCACACCTGGCGCGCGGCGCGCAGGGCGTGGTACAGCGCCGCATGGTCGTCGCAGCGCAGGTCGCGGCGCAGCCACACCAAAGCTCGATCCATCACCTTCGTCATGGCCGGGAGTTTGCCTTCTAGAATTACGCCATGGGCACGCCCCGAATGAACCTGTCGAACCAGTTCCTCATCGCCATGCCTGGCATGGCCGACCAATTCTTTGCCGGCGCCGTGGTCTACCTGTGCGAGCACACCGAAAAGGGCGCGCTGGGGTTGGTCATCAACAAGCCCATCGACATCAAGCTGAAGAACTTGTTCGACAAGGTTGAACTGAGTCTGGACCGCGACGAGCTGGCCGAGCAGCCGGTGTATTACGGCGGCCCGGTGCAAACCGAACGCGGCTTCGTGTTGCACGAACGCATGGGCGAAGCCAGCGAGCCCTACAGCTCCACGCTGTGCGTGCCCGGTGGCCTGCAAATGACCACCAGCAAAGACGTGCTCGAAGCGCTGTCCGGCGGCACCGGCCCGAGCCGGGTGCTCATCACCCTGGGCTACAGCGGTTGGGGCGCGGGCCAGCTCGAAGACGAACTCAAGCGCAACGGCTGGCTCACGGTCGACGCCGACCCGCAAATCATCTTCGACACCCCGGTCGAACGGCGCTACGGCCGCGCCGTGTCGCTGCTGGGGTTCGACCCGCTGATGCTGTCCCAGGAGGCGGGGCACGCCTGATGTTGGCCATGCCCGCGCCTGCGCTTCCGCAAACCTTCCTGGCTTTTGATTTCGGCGCCCGCCGCGTGGGCGTGGCCTGCGGCAACACCTTGCTGCGCACGGCCCAGGCGCTGACCACCGTGGCCAAAGAAGGCGAGGCCCGCTTCGCCGCCATCGCCAGCTTGCTCAAGGAATGGCAGCCCGCCGCGCTGGTGGTGGGCGTGCCGCGCCACCCCGACGGCGCCGCGCATGAAAACACCCGCCGCGCTGAACGCTTTGCGCGCCAGTTGCACGGCCGCTTCAAGCTGCCGGTGCACGAGGTGGACGAGCGCTACACCACCACCGCGGCGCGTGAAAGCGGCGCGGCAGATCTCGACGCCGCCGCAGCGGCCCTGATCCTCGAACAGTACTTCCGTGAGGCAACTGATGAGTGATCTGCTGCTCGATGCCGAGGCCTTGTACGCGCAGTTACGCGACGGCCTGCGCGCGCTGCTCAAGCCCGACAGCGTGCTGGTGGGCATCTGGTCGGGCGGCGCCTGGCTGGCCGAACGTTTGCAGGCTGACTTGAACCTGCCCGGCAGAGCCGGCGTCATTTCCAGCTCGCTGCACCGCGATGACTTCAACTCCCGCGGCCTGGCCGCCAGCACCGACGCCACCAAGCTGCCCTTCGCCATCGACGGCCGGCACATCATGCTGATCGATGATGTGCTGTACACCGGGCGCACCATCCGCGCCGTGGTCAATGAGCTGTATGACTTCGGCCGCCCGGCCAGCGTCAGCCTGGCCGTGCTGGTCGACCGCGGCGGGCGTGAGCTGCCGATCCAGGCCGATCTGGCCGCTGCGCGCCTGGTCTTGCCGGCCGGCAAGACCTTGCGTTTGACGCGAACGACCGATGAGCGATTAACGTTTGCCGTGACTGAGTCCGATTGATGCTTGCCCGCCGCAACCCGCAGCTCAACGCCCATGGCGAGCTGATCCACTTGCTGTCCATCGAAGGCCTGCCCCAGGCGGTGCTGACGCACATCCTCGACACCGCGGGCACCTTCCTCAGTGTGAACGACCGCGATGTGAAGAAGGTGCCGCTGTTGCGCGGCAAAAGCGTGTTCAACCTGTTCTTCGAAAACAGCACCCGCACCCGCACCACGTTCGAGATCGCGGCCAAGCGGCTGAGCGCCGATGTCAGCAACCTCGACATCGCGCGTTCCAGCGCGGCCAAGGGCGAAAGCCTGCTCGACACCATCGCCAACCTGTCGGCCATGCATGCCGACATGTTCGTGGTGCGGCACAGCGAGAGCGGCGCGCCCTATCTCATTGCCCAACACTGCGCACCGCACGTGCACGTGGTGAACGCGGGCGACGGCCGCCATGCCCACCCCACGCAAGGGCTGCTGGACATGTACACCATCCGCCACTACAAGAAGAGCTTCTCGGGGCTGGTGGTGGCCATCGTGGGCGACATCGTGCATTCGCGCGTGGCGCGCTCTGACATTCACGCCCTCACCACGTTGGGCGTGGCCGAGATTCGCGCCGTGGGCCCCAAGACCCTGGTGCCGGGTGACTTGCAGGCCATGGGCGTGCGCGTGTGCCACGACATGGCCGAAGGCATCAAGGGTGCCGACGTGATCATCATGCTGCGCCTGCAAAACGAGCGCATGAGCGGCGCCATGCTGCCCAGCGCGGCCGAGTTCGCCAAGGTCTATGGCCTGACGGATGAGAAGCTCGCGCTGGCCAAGCCCGATGCCATCGTGATGCACCCGGGGCCCATCAACCGCGGCGTGGAGATCGCCACCGCGGTGGCCGACGGCGCGCACAGCGTGATCCTGCCGCAGGTCACCTTCGGCATCGCGGTGCGCATGGCGGTGATGTCGATCATCGCGGGTAATGAAGCGTAAACACCAAGCATGAAGATCCTCATTCGCAACGGCCGCGTGGTGGACCCAGCCAGTGGCCGCGACGAGTTGGCCGATGTGGCCATTGCCTCGGGCCGCATCCTGCGCATCGGCCAGTCAGACGCCGGCTTCACGCCGCAACGGGTGATCGACGCGGCAGGCTGTGTCGTCGCGCCGGGCCTGGTTGACCTGGCCGCGCGCCTGCGCGAACCGGGCAACGAGCACCAGGGCATGCTCGAAAGCGAACTCAACGCGGCCGCGGCCGGCGGCATCACCAGCCTGGTGTGCCCGCCCGACACCGACCCCGTGCTCGACGAGCCCGGCCTGGTGGAAATGCTCAAGTTCCGGGCGCGCAAGTTGAGCCGCTGCCGGCTGTTCCCGCTGGGTGCGCTGACGCGCGGCCTGCAAGGCGAGGTGCTGACCGAGCTGGTGCAGCTCAGCGAAGCCGGCTGCGTGGGTTTTTCGCAAGCCGAAGTCGCTGTGGCCGACACCTTGGTGCTGCTGCGCGCGCTGCAATACGCCGCCACCTACCAGCACACGGTGTGGCTGCGAGCGCAAGACGCTTTCCTGGGCCGCGGCGTGGCCGCCAGCGGCGCGGTGGCCACGCGGCTGGGCCTTTCGGGCATTCCGGTGGCGGCCGAGGTGCTGGCGCTGCACACCATCTTCGAGCTCGTTCGCGCAACGGGCGCCCGCGTGCACCTGTGCCGCCTGAGCAGCGCGCGCGGCGTGGCCCTGGTGCGCGCGGCCAAGGCTGAAGGCTTGGGCATCACGGCTGACGTGAGCATCAACTCCTTGCACCTGACCGATGTGGACATCGGTTACTTCAACGCCGCCATGCGCCTGAACCCGCCGCTGCGCCAGGGGGCTGACCGCGACGCGCTGCGCGCCGGCCTGGCCGACGGCACGATTGATGCGCTGGTGAGCGACCACAACCCGGTGGATGAAGACGCCAAGCACCTGCCCTTCGGCGAAGCCCAGGCCGGCGCCACGGGCGTGGAGCTGCTGCTCAGCCTGGGCCTGAAGTGGGGCGCCGACGTCGGGTTGAGCCTGCCGCAGACCCTGGCCCGCATCACCTGCCACCCGGTGCGTGTGCTGGGCGATGCGCTGGGCTCGCTGGCGGCCAGCGCCGGGCAGTTGGTGGAAGGTGGCGTAGCGGATGTGTGCGTGTTCGATCCTCAAGTGCAATGGATGGTTAACCCGCAGGCCTTGCTCAGCCAGGGCAAGCACACACCGTTCGCCTTTGCCCACACCGGCATGGCCATGCCGGGGCGGGTGCGGGCCACGCTGGTGGCCGGCGTGCTGGCTTACGAAGCGGCCTGAGCCCGGCAAGCCAGCGCTACCCGCCGCCCGACCGTTGCCCGATGCGCCGTCTGCAAGCCCTTTGGCGCCTGACCGCCGTGCTGGCCCATGTGCTGCACGGCATGGCCGTGGTCGGCTTCACCTGGCGCCACGCCAACGCGGCGCAACGCGAAGCGCGCATCGCCTGGTGGGCCGGCAAGTTCCTGCGCCTGCTCGGCGTGGGCTTGCGCGCCAGCGGCGGCTTCAAGCCGGGTGCCTGCCTGCTGGTGGCCAACCATGTGTCGTGGCTCGACATCCTGGCCATCCATGCCGTGCACCCGCGCGCGCGCTTTGTGGCCAAGGCTGATGTGCGGCACTGGCCGCTGCTGGGCTGGCTGATCGGCGCCACCGGCAGCCTGTTCATCGAACGCGAACGCAAGCGCGACGCGCTGCGCGTGGTGCACCAAGTGGCTGAGGCGCTGGAGGCGGGCGATTGCGTGGCTGTGTTCCCTGAAGGCACCACCGGCGCGGGGCTGCCGCTGCTGCCGTTTCATGCCAACTTGCTGCAAGCCGCCATCGCCACCGCCACGCCGGTGCAGGCGCTGGCGCTGCGCTACGAAGACGCGCACGAGCGCTTCAGCCCGGCGCTGTTGTGGCTGGGCCAGACCACCTTGGCGCAAAGTGTGTGGGCCACCTTGAACGGACGCCAGCTCACCGCGGTGATCGAAGTCATGCCGCCGCGGCGCAGCGACCACGCCGACCGCCGCGCGCTGGCCGCATCTCTGCGCGAAGACATCACCGCCGTGTTGGCAGACCCATCATGATCCAACAGCTCCTGGCGTTTTCAGATGAAGCCGCCTTGGCCAACGGCCTGGCCGGCGCCTTGGGCTGCTCGCTGGCGCTGGTGGGCCGGCATGCGTTTCCTGATGGTGAAAGCAAGCTCACCGCACCCGCGCAGTTGCCGCCCAACGTGGCTGTGTTGCGCGGCCTGCAACAGCCCAATGCCAAGCTGGCTGAATTGCTGCTGCTGGCACCAGCCTGCCGCGAGCTGGGCGCGCGCCACCTCACGCTGGTCAGCCCCTACCTGGCCTACATGCGCCAGGACATGGCCTTCAACCCCGGCGAGGTGGTGAGCCAGCGCCACCTGGGCGCGCTGCTGGCTCAGGCGTTTGATGCCGTGGTGACGGTGGACCCGCACCTGCACCGCATCCAAAGCCTGGGTGAAGTGATGCCGGGCTGCCGCACGCAGGCCTTGTCGGCGGCCGAGCTGTTGGGCGCCTGGGCGGCGGCGCATTGCCAAGTGCCCTTGTTGCTGGGCCCGGATGAAGAAGCCGCGCAGTGGGTGGCCCGCGCCGCGGCCTCGCAGGGCCTGGAGCATGGCGTGTGCCACAAGCTGCGCCGCGGCGACCATGACGTGAGCGTGAGCCTGCCGGCGCTGCACCTGGCTGGGCGCGAAGTGGTGTTGATCGACGATGTGGCCAGCACCGGGCGCACCTTGGTCGAGGCTGCGCAAGCGGTGCTGGGCGCTGGCGCGCGCAGTGTGGACGTGGCCGTGACCCATGCACTGTTCGTGGGCGATGCGCTGGGCGAGCTGGCCCGCGCCGGTGTGCGCAACGTCTGGAGCACCGACAGCGTGCCCCACGCCAGCAACGTGGTCAGCCTGGTGCCGCTGCTGGCCGCGGCGCTGCGCCAGCGCTGACGGGCCAGCCCGGCGGCTGCCGCGCCGCCGCTACTTCAAGGCCTGCACCGCGGCCAGGCGCTCGGCGCCGTAGGTCTTGGCGAAGTCGGCGTAGGCGCTGTCGACCGCCTGGCGAAAGGCCGGCTGCGAAACCTTGGCCACCACCTTGACGCCGTTGCGCTTCATCACGGCCAGATGCTGGCGATGCTCACGCCCGGCCGCGGCGCGGTGCACCTTGGCCGCCTTGGCCGCCGCTGCGGCGAACAGCTTGCGATCGGCCGGGGAGGCTTTGTCCCAGGTGGCGGCAGACACCGCCAGCAGTGACGGCACATAGGCGTGGTTGGTCAGCGTGACGTGTTTTTGCACGCGGAAGAACTTGGCCGAGTCCATGGTGGCGATGACATGTTCCTGGCCATCGAGCGTGCGTTTTTCCAGCGCACCGTAGACCTGCTCGAAGGGCAGGCTCACCACCTCGGCGCCCAGCGCCTTGAAGCCGGCCTGCATGGGGGCAGAGTCTTGCGTGCGCAGCTTCAGGCCTTTGAAGTCAGCCGGCGTGGCCACGGCACGCTGGCTGTTGCTCACATGGCGAAAGCCCTGTTCCGTCCAGGCCAGGCCAACGATCTTGTGCGCTTGCAGTTTGGCGATGAGTTCTTTGCCCAGCGGCCCGGCCAGCGCCTTGCGCGCATGGGCCAGGTCGCGGAACAGAAACGGCACTTCGACGATGCCCACTTCCGGCACCTTGCCCACCAGGCCCGCGGCGCTGACATGGGCCACGTCGAGCGTGCCTTGTTGCAGCGCGTCGGCCAGCTCGGCCTGCGCACCTTGCGACGCTCCCGTGCCGGCGCAGCGGTAGCGGCCCTTGCTGCCTTTCGTCACCTGCGCACAAAAGGCCTGCATGCTCTGCCCCAACGGCGAATCGGCCGCGCTGGCGTGGCCCACCTTGAGGGTGGTCTGCGCGCCGGCGGCGCCGGCCAGGCCCAGGCTGAAGGCCAGCATCGTGGCTTGAGTCAAACGTTGCAGGGTCATGAAACAGGCTCCAGGTTGATCGCCGCATTGCAGCATGTTGGGCGCAGTTCGGGCAATCAGCAGCAACACTTGCCGCCGTGCGACTTCAGGCCTTGCCTTGATTGGCCACCGCCGCGGCAGCGGCTTCGGCGGCTGCCGCGTCACCCAGGTAATAGCGTCGCAAGGGCTTGAGCTGGGCATCGAGCTCATAGACCAGCGGAATGCCGTTGGGGATGTTCAGGCTGACGATGTCATCGTCGCTGATGCCGTCAAGGTGTTTGACCAGCGCGCGCATCGAGTTGCCATGGGCGGCCACCAGCGGGCGCTGGCCGGCGCGCAAGGCCGGCGCCAGCACCTCGTTCCACCAGGGCAGCACGCGCTCAACGGTGTCTTTCAGGCATTCGGTCAGCGGCACCTGGGCCGCGTTCAGGCCGGCATAGCGCAGGTCGCTGCGCTCGCAGCGGGCATCGCCGGCGGCCAGCGGCGGCGGCGGCGTGTCGTAGCTGCGGCGCCAAATCAGCACTTGCTCGGCGCCATATTGGCGCGCCGTTTCGCCCTTGTTCAGGCCTTGCAAGGCGCCGTAGTGGCGCTCGTTGAGCCGCCATTCATTCACCACCGGCAACCAGGTGCGCTGCATCGCATCGAGCGCATGCCACAGCGTCCAGATGGCGCGTTGCAAGACCGAGGTGTAGGCCGCATCAAATTCAAAGCCGCCTTCGCGCAGCAGCCGCCCGGCTTCGCGCGCCTGGGCCACGCCGGTGTCGGTGAGCGGCACGTCGGTCCAGCCGGTGAAGCGGTTTTCCAGGTTCCAGGTCGATTCGCCGTGGCGAACGAGCACGAGTTTGGTCATGGGTGCGAGGCGGCCAGAGTGCCAGGTGGGGCGGGTGTAGGAGCGATGCGGGGCAAAAAGGGTCGGAATTCTATAATCCGCGCTTTTGCAACCTGAGCAGCCCACGCCGTGAATTTCATTGTTGAGAACTGGATGTTGATCCTCATGGCCTTGACCTCGGGCGGCCTGTTGGCCTGGCCGGTGCTGTCCAAGGGTGGCGGCATGGGTGCGGTGTCGGCCACCGAGGCGGTGCGCCTGATCAACCGCGAGAAGGCGGTGTTGATCGACGTCAGCGAGCCCGCCGAATTTGCCGCCGGCCACGCTGCCGGCGCGCGCAACGTGCCGCTGGCCGGCCTGGCAGGCGCCAAGGCCCTGCCCACGAACAAAACCTTGCCCGTGGTGCTGGTGTGCCCCACCGGCACGCGAGCGCGCCGCGCGGCAGCTCAGTTGCGCGCGGCGGGCCATGAAAAGGCCAGCGCGCTGGCCGGTGGCCTGGCGGCCTGGCGCGAAGCCAGCCTGCCGGTTGAAAGGGCTTGACGCGCTGCGCCAACCCGGCGCGCACGGCCGCGCCAGAATCCGCCCGCTTTGCAACCCGATGAGGATTCCCGCATGAACGCTGTGCGCATGTACACGACCCAGACCTGCCCCTATTGCGTGCGCGCCAAGGCCTTGCTTGCGCAACGCGGCGTGGCGCAGATTGAAGAGATTCGCATCGACCTTGACCCGGTGCAGCGCGACCAGATGATGGCCAGCACCGGGCGGCGCACCGTGCCGCAAATATTCATCGGCGCCATCCATGTGGGCGGGTGTGACGAGCTGATGGCGCTGGACCGCAGCGGTGGCCTGGCGCCGCTGTTGGCCGGGACATAATCCGCCCCTTTTTTCAAGCCTTGCCCGCGCGCCTTTCGGCGCCGGGCACCACGTTCAAATCGAAAGCCCCCGCACCATGGCCGAAGCCGACCTGACCCCCGTGTTCCAGATCCAGCGCATGTACTTGAAAGACCTGTCGCTGGAACAGCCCAATTCGCCGCAGATCCTGCTTGAGCAACAAGCCCCGGCGGTGGACATCAACTTGTCGATGGGCGCGCAAAACGTGGCTGACGGCATCTTCGAAGTGACGGTGACGGCCACGGTGACGACCAAGGTTTCCGACAAGACGCTGTTCCTGGTGGAAGCCAAGCAGGCCGGCATCTTCGAGATTCGCAACGTTCCAGAAGAGCAGATGCAGGGCATCGTGAGCATCGTGTGCCCGCAGATGATCTACCCCTACCTGCGCGCCATCGTGTCCGACGTGTGCACCCGCGCCGGCTTCCCGCCGATCTTGCTGACGGAAGTGAACTTCCAGGCCATGTTCGAGGCCCAGCAAGCGCAGGCTGCGCCGGCCGGCGGCAACGGCGCGTCGCGCATCATCACCAGCGTTTGAACGGCAGCAGCCGCGCTGCGCGAACGCCGCGGCCATGAACATCGCCATCTTCGGCGCCGGCGCCTGGGGCACGGCCCTGGCGGTGGCCGCGGCGGCGCGCCACGAGGTGGTGTTGTGGACGCGCGCTGCGGCCCACGCCGAAGCGCTGAACGCGCAGCGCAGCAACCAGCGCTACCTGCCGGGCGTGGTCTTGCCGGCGGCGCTGCGCATCAGCGCGGACTTTGCGACCACCGTGTCGCACGCACAAAGCGGTTTGGCGATCATCGCCACGCCGATGGCAGCGTTGCGCGAAGTGTTGGCTGCCCTGCCGGTGCAGCAACCCGTGTGGTGGCTGTGCAAGGGCTTCGAGCAGGGCACGCAGCAACTCGGCCATGAAATCGCGCGTGAGCTGCGGCGCGCGGCGCCGTGCGGCGTGCTGTCGGGCCCGAGCTTTGCCATGGAGGTGGCGCGCGGCCAACCCACCGCGCTGGTGGCGGCCAGCAGCGATGCCGGGTGGTGCGAACAGGCCGTGGCCGCGCTGCACGGCGCCAACTTGCGCCTCTACACCAGCGCTGACGTGGTGGGCGTGGAAGTGGCCGGGGCGGTGAAGAACGTGCTGGCCATTGCAACGGGGATGGCCGACGGCCTGGCCACGCAGGGCGGCGTGGGGGCGCCGGGGTTGAATGCACGCGCCGCGCTCATCACCCGCGGCCTGGCCGAAATGACGCGCCTGGGCGTGGCCCTGGGCGCGGCACCGGCCACCTTCATGGGCTTGTCGGGCCTGGGCGACCTGGTGCTCACGGCCACGGGCGAGCTGTCGCGCAACCGCCGCGTGGGCCTGCTGCTGGCGCAGGGCCTGAGCCTGCCCGAGGCGCTGGCGCAACTCGGCCATGTGGCCGAAGGCGTGGCCAGCGCCGCAGCGGTGCTGACACGGGCACAGGCCTGCGGCGTGAGCATGCCCATCACCGAGGAAGTGGTGGCGGTGCTGCAAGGCCAGCTCACGCCGCAGCAGGCGCTGGGTTTGTTGATGGCGCGCGAGGCGCGGGCCGAAGGCCTTTAACGCAACGCCGCAGCGCAGCGCTACACCGCTCCGGCGTAGCCCGTGCAGCGCCAGGCTTCAAACACCGCCACCGCCACCGCGTTGCTCAGGTTCAGGCTGCGCTGGCCGGCGCGCATGGGCAGGCGCACACGCTGCGCGCTGGGCCAGGCGTCGCGCAGGTCGGGCGGCAGGCCGGCGGTTTCGCTGCCGAACACCAGCCAGTCGCCTGCGCGCCATTCGACCTGGCTGAACGATTGGGTAGCGCGCGTGGTGAAGGCGAAGCAGCGCTGCACATCGGGCTGCTCGCTGGCGATGAACGCGGCCCACGATGCATGGCGGCGCAGCGGCGCGTACTCGTGATAGTCCAGCCCGGCGCGCCGCAGCAGTCGGTCTGCCAGCGAAAAGCCCAGCGGCTCGACGAGGTGCAGCGTGCAGCCGGTGTTGGCGCACAGCCGGATCACGTTGCCCGTGTTGGGCGGGATTTCAGGCTGCACGAGGACGACGTTGAACATGGCGGCTCATGAGTAAATGTCGCTTGGCTACTTTACTCATGCCCCCTGGGGGGCCTGGCGCGTAGCGACAGGTTTGGGGGGCGGCTCTCAGGCAAATGTGGCTATGCCACTTTGCTTGATCCCCACGGGGGGCGGCCGGCTTTGGCCGGCCTTGGGGCGCTCACGACACATCGGGCGTTCGCGCCAGCACGTAGGCATCGACCGCGCTGGCACCGGCGCGGCGCAGCACGGTGGCGGCTTCGCGCAGGGTGGCGCCGGTGGTCATCACGTCATCCACCAGGGCCACATGCCGGCCGGTCACCTCAAGCTGGCGGTTTGGTTGCACCATGAAGGCGCCGCGCAGGTTGGCCAGGCGCTGGGCACGGCTCAGGTCGGCCTGGTGAGCGCGCTGCACCGGGCGCTGCAGCAGCGCTGGCGCGGCCGGGCAACGCAGGTGGCGTGCGAGCTGGCGCGCCAGTTCCCAGGCCTGGTTGTAGCCGCGCTGGCGCAGGCGCTGCGAGTCCAGCGGGATGGGCAACAGCAAGGCCGGTGTGGGCGCGCGCGCATGCCTGGTGGCCGCGGCCAACAGGGCGCCCAGCGGCCTCATCAGTTCGGGCCGGGCATGGAACTTGGCCTGGGCGATCAGGGTGTCCCACGGGAAACCATAGTCGGCGGCGCACACGCAATGGTCGAAGGCCGGACCCTGGCGCAGGCAGTCGCCACACAGCGGTTGGCCTGGCGGCACGCGCAAGGCGCAGCCGCAGCAGCGCGGCACGGGGGGCGCAAAGCGTTCAATGCAAGCTCGGCACAAGGCTTGGCCGTTCATGGCACGGCAAATCTCGCATTGGCTGGCCCAGGGCATGGGCTCAATATACTGCCCACCATGGCGCTCAACTCGCAGGCCGCGCTCTCGCAGCGCTTGATCGACCCGGCCGCTGCCTGGCGCACGCAGCGGCGCATGCAAGGCCTGACACAACCGCCTTGGCTGCACACTGAAGTGGCGCGGCGCATGGCGCAGCGGCTGGGTGTGATCAAACTCCAGCCCACCAGCGTGCTCGACGTGAGCGGGCCGCCCGGCGCCAGCGCGCAACTGTTGCGCCAGACCTATCCACGGGCCAGCGTCGCCAGCCTGGGCGAGCCAGCCCCGGCGCGCCGCTGGTGGGCCTGGCCGCGCGGGCCGGCCGCAGCAACAGCGGCGGCGCCTGTGGCGCTGTCGCCCGGCGCGGTGCAGTTGCTTTGGTCAAACATGCAATTGCACGCGACGCTGGACCCTCAAGCCACGCTGGCGCAGTGGCAGCAGGCTGTGGCGGTGGGCGGCTTCCTGATGTTTTCCACGCTGGGCCCAGGCACCTTGGCGAGTTTGCGCCGGCTGTATGACGAGCAAGGGTTCGGCCCGCCGCATGCGCCTTTTGTGGACATGCACGACCTGGGCGACATGCTGATGCAAGCCGGCTTCGCCGACCCGGTGATGGATCAGGAAACCCTGACCCTGACCTGGCCCACCGCGCAGGCCTTGCTGCTGGAGTTGCGCAGCTTGGGCGGCAACGCGCACCCAGCACGCCATGCCGGGTTGCGCACACCCGCCTGGGCCGCCAGGTTGAGCAAGGCCTTGGCCCGCAACGCGGGCAGCGATGGCCGCATCGCCCTGGAGTTCGAACTCGTCTACGGCCACGCCTTCAAGGCCGCGCCGCGCGTGGCCATGGCGCCCACCACCAGCGTGCCGGTGGAAGACCTGCGCTCGATGCTGCGCGACCGTGCGCCCGGGCGTCGGAAGTGAGCGCGGGCCGCGCTAGAATCGTCGGCTGACCGGCCCAGGCCCTGTGCCCGCAGCGCTGCCCACTTCGGCGCTTTCTACCGGTCAGTACAGCCGCCAAGCCGCTCGCCGAAAACCTGAGACTGACCACGTCTGATCCTCCAGCCATGTCTGCCGCCTTTGCCCCCAGCCACTGGCCCGCGCCGAGCAACGCGCGGGGCCTTGGCGATGCTGGCTGGCATTTGGGGCAGGCCGTGCAGCTGAGGCAAGGTGACGCCGCGATGCAAGCCATGCAATGGGTGTTGCGGCGCAATTGCTCCATGTCGCCCAGGGCCTTGCTCAATGTGTACGGCATGCTGTGTGCCGTCTCGCTGGCCATCGGCAGTGTGTTTTGGTGGCACGGCGCCAAGGGCGTGCTGCCTTTTGCCGGCCTGGAAGCGCTGCTGTTGGGCCTGGCCTTGCTGATCTATGCGCGCCATGCAGGTGACCGCGAAACCATCACGCTGGCCGCGCGCGGCCTGCAAGTTGAACACCAGTGCGGCAACCGCGTGCAGTGCATGTCGTTCCGCGCCGAATGGGTCAGCGTCGAGCCCGCGCACAGCGATGCCTCGTTGATCGAACTCAGCGGTGAGGGCCGGCGCATCCGCGTGGGCCGTTACCTGCGCCCCGAATTGCGCATGGCCTTGGCCCGAGAACTGCGCACCGCGCTGCGCCTGGTGCGCGCGCGCCAACCTCACGACGATCTGGAATTGGGAACGCCACGATGACGACGAATTCAACAAGCACGCTGCGCCAAGCTGCCGGCCAAGCCTATTGGGCCCTGGCCCTGCTGGCGGCCACACCGGCCTGGGCGGTGAAAGACCTGCCTGGCGGCCCGGCGGTCAACCAGTTCAACCTGCACCCGCCGGCCAGCCGCATTGCGGCCGACATGCTGTGGCTGCACGAAGTGATGATGGTGATCTGCGTGGTCATCTTCGTGGCGGTGTTCGGGGTGATGTTCTATTCCATCCTGAAGCACCGCAAGTCGGTGGGTCACAAGGCGGCCAACTTCCACGAAAGCGTGAGCGTTGAAATTGCCTGGACGGTGATCCCGTTCATCATCGTCATCGGCATGGGTGCGCTGGCCACCAAGTCGGTGGTGGCGATGAAGGACACCACGAGTGCCGATCTCACGATCAAGACCACCGGCTATCAATGGAAGTGGGGCTACGACTACCTGAGCGGCGAGGGTGCGGGCATCGGCTTGATCTCCACGTTAGACCCTGCGCAGCGCGCCATGTCCGACGCCGGCAAACCCTCCGGCGACGACTATCTGCTCAAGGTTGACCACCCGATGGTGGTGCCGGTGGATCGCAAGGTGCGCATCATCACCACCGCGGCCGACGTGATTCACGCCTTCATGGTGCCTTCGCTGGGTGTGAAGCAAGACGCCATTCCCGGCTTTGTGCGCGACACCTGGTTCCGCGCCGAAAAGACCGGCGACTTTTATGGCCAGTGCGCCGAGCTGTGTGGCAAGGAACACGCCTACATGCCGATCCACGTGAAGGTGGTGAGCCAGGCTGACTACAGCGTCTGGGTGGCGGCCAAGTTGAAAGAAATCGCCGCCCGCGCTGACGACCCGGCCAAAGTGTGGAAGCTCGAAGAGCTGGCGGCGCGTGGTGAAAAAGTCTACGCCGCCAATTGCGTGGCCTGCCACCAAACCACCGGCAAGGGCGCCGGCCCGATCAAGGCCGTTGACGGCTCGCCCGTGGTGCTCGACGCTGACAAGAACAAGCAGATCGCGGTGTTGTTGAACGGCCAGAACAACGGTGCCATGCCGCCCTGGAAACAGTTGTCAGACACCGACCTGGCCGCGGTGATCACCTACACCAAGAACAACTGGAGCAACAAGACCGGCCAGCTCGTTCAGCCCGCCGACGTGCTTGCTGCGCGCAAGTGATTAGCAGTACGACACAAGCCTTGAGGACACCCCGATGAGCGCAGTTCTTGACCACCCCGGCCACCACGCCGACGACCACGGCCACGGCCACCCGCACGGCTGGCGGCGCTGGGTCTTCGCCACCAACCACAAGGACATCGGCACGATGTACTTGTTGTTCAGCTTCACCATGCTGATGATCGGCGGCTTCCTGGCGCTGTGCATTCGCGCCGAGCTGTTCCAGCCGGGCTTGCAGTTCTTCAACCCCGAGCTGTTCAACCAGTTCACCACCATGCACGGCCTGATCATGGTGTTCGGCGCCATCATGCCGGCCTTCGTGGGCTTTGCGAACTGGATGATTCCATTGCAGGTGGGCGCAGCGGACATGGCCTTCGCGCGCATGAACAACCTGAGCTTCTGGTTGCTCATTCCGGCCGCGCTGATGATCGTCAGCGGCTTCTTCATGCCCGGTGGGGCGCCCGCCGCGGGCTGGACGCTGTATGCACCGCTCACCCTGCAAATGGGCCCGTCGATGGACGCCAGCATCTTTGCGCTGCACATCATGGGTGCCAGCTCGATCATGGGCTCGATCAACATCATCGTCACCATCCTGAACATGCGCGCCCCCGGCATGACGCTGATGAAGATGCCGCTGTTCGCCTGGACCTGGCTGATCACCGCCTTCTTGCTGATCGCCGTGATGCCCGTGCTGGCCGGCGCCATCACCATGACGCTGACTGACCGCCACTTCGGCACCACCTTCTTCAACCCCGCGGGCGGCGGCGACCCGGTGATGTACCAGCATATCTTCTGGTTCTTCGGCCACCCCGAGGTCTACATCATGATCTTGCCGGCCTTCGGCATCGTCAGCGCCATCATCCCGGCGTTCTCGCGCAAGCGGCTGTTCGGCTATGCGTCGATGGTGTACGCCACTTCGTCGATCGCCATCCTGTCGTTCATCGTCTGGGCGCACCACATGTACACCACCGGCATGCCGGTGACGGGGCAGTTGTTCTTCATGTACGCCACCATGCTGATCGCCGTGCCCACGGGCGTGAAGATCTTCAACTGGTTGGCCACCATGTGGCGTGGCTCCATGACCTTCGAGACGCCCATGCTGTGGGCGGTGGGCTTCTTGTTCGTGTTCACCATGGGCGGCTTCACCGGGCTCATCTTGGCCATGGCGCCCATCGACATTCAATTGCAAGACACCTATTACGTCGTGGCCCACTTTCACTACGTGTTGGTGGCCGGTTCGCTGTTCGGGTTGTTCGGCGGCGTGTACTACTGGGGCCCGAAGTGGACCGGGGTGATGTACTCCGAATTCCGCGGCAAGCTGCACTTCTGGGGCTCGTTGATCTTCTTCAACGTCACCTTCTTCCCCATGCACTTCCTCGGCCTGGCCGGCATGCCGCGCCGCTACGCCGACTACCCGATGCAGTTCACCGATTTCAACCAGTGGGCGTCGGTCGGCGCATTTGGCTTTGGCTTGATGCAGGTGTACTTCTTCCTCTTCGTGGCCCTGCCCATGATGCGCGGCCAGGGCGAAAAGGCGGCGCAAAAGCCCTGGGAAGGCGCTGAAGGGCTGGAATGGGAAGTGCCGTCACCGGCGCCGTGGCACACCTTCGAGCACCCGCCCAAGCTCAGCGCCGACGCCACGCGCGTGATCGGCTGAACTGCGGCTTCATCATGAACCAGAGCCTCGAACAACGGCGTGCCAACCGGCGCATGGGCCTGAGCCTGGCGTTGGTGGCACTGGTGTTCGCGTTGGGTTTCTGGGTGCGTCTGGCCTTCTTCGGCCATTGAATTGCCAGGCCACGCAGCATGTCGTTCATCGCCTCCACCCGCCTGAGCCGCGACAACCAGCGCATGCTGGGCAAGCTCGTGGTCGTGGCGGCCTTGATGTTCGGTTTTGGCTACGCCCTGGTGCCTCTGTACAAGGCCATTTGCGATGCCCTGGGCATCAACGTGCTGGCCTTGGGTGAAGGGCGCGTGGCGCAAAACACCAAGCTGCGCAACACACAGGTCGACACCAGCCGCAGCGTCACCGTGGAGTTCGATGCCAACGCCCGCGGCCCCTGGGAATTCAAGCCCGCGCAGCCTTTGGTCAAAGTGCACCCAGGTGAACTGGCCACGGTGATGTACGAGTTTCGCAACGTGCAAAACCGCACCATGGTCGCGCAGGCGATTCCGAGTTACGCACCCCAACATGTCGCGGCGCACTTCACCAAGATCGAATGCTTCTGCTTTGCTGAACACACCCTCAAGCCGGGTGAAACCAAGCAGTGGCCGGTCACTTTCGTCATCGACCCCAAGTTGCCCAAAGACGTGAGCACCATCACCTTGTCGTACACCTTCTTTGAAGTGGGTGGCAAGGTGCCGGGGGCCACGCTTTGAAAGCGGCCAGCATGAGCGAAGAATTGCCCGAAGCTGGCTTGAAGGCCGCCCTGGCACGCAAGGCGTCGCCGCTGCACACCATGCGCGCCGTGTTCTGGTCGTTCTTCGGTGTGCGCCGCTCGGCTGACCATGCGCTGGACGTGCAAAAACTCAACCCGGTGCATGTGGTCATCGCGGGGTTGATCGGTGCCGGCCTGTTCATCGTGGCACTGGTCTTGTTGGTCAAATTTGTCATCGGCAGCGGTATCGCTGCTTGAACACCTAAGCATTCATTCGGTTCCAGGAGAGCACATGTCGGCTGCCACCCCACACGGCGCAACGCCTTACTACTTCATCCCTTCGCCTTCGCAGTTCCCGGCGCAGGTGGCGCTGGGCCTGGGCCTGCTCATCTTCGGCGCGGCGCAATGGATCAACGGTGCCGGCTGGGGCAGCTATGTGCTGTTCGCCGGCCTGGCCATCTGGCTGGTCACCTTGTTCCGCTGGTTCTCGCAGTCCATCGCTGAAAGCCGCAGCAACCAATACTCAGACCGTGTTGACGTGTCTTTCCGATGGAGCATGAGCTGGTTCATCTTCTCTGAGGTGATGTTCTTCGCCGCCTTCTTCGGCGCGCTGTACTGGGCGCGTGTGCATGCCCTGCCCATGCTCGGCAACCTCGACCACCAAGTTCTGTGGCCTGATTTCAAAGCCGTGTGGCCCAGCAGTGCCGCGGGCTACACCGCGTCGCCGGCCGGCAGCATCGAACCGTTCACGACCATGGGGCCGTTCTGGATCCCCACCATCAACACCGCGCTGCTGCTCACCTCGGGCGTCACGCTGACCATCGCCCACCATGCGCTCATTGCCAACCAGCGCGCCAAGACTGTGTTCTGGATGTGGTGCACCGTGATCCTGGGCGTGGTCTTCGTGGCCTTCCAGGCCTACGAATACGCGCATGCCTACAGTGCGCTGAACCTCAAGCTCAGCTCAGGCATTTACGGCTCCACCTTCTTCATGCTCACCGGCTTCCACGGCTTCCATGTGTGCGTAGGCGCGATCATGTTGTTCTTCATCACGCTGCGCTTGCAAAAGGGCCACTTCTCGCCGGAGCATCACTTCGGTTTTGAAGGTGCGGCCTGGTACTGGCACTTTGTTGACGTGGTCTGGCTGGGCTTGTACATCCTGGTCTATTGGTTTTGATTCAAGCCTGCGCCGTGGCGCTGATAAGAACGCCGCTTGACGCGGCGTTTTTGTTGGCGCATGCCAAGACGTTCAGCCGCCTATTGCGATGCCGGTGGGGCGGATCCAGCCCAGGCTGTAACCCAGCAGCACAAACAAGAACAGCGCCACCGACAGGCCGATGCGCCAGGCCAGCGCGCGTGCCATGCGCTTGCCGGTGACATCGGCCCCCGGGCGGCGGCGCAACATGAACAGGCCGGCGAACCCCAAGGCCCCGACCGCGGCCACCAGGGCAAGCATCATCACGGTTCTCATGGCCGGCATTATTTCAGGCCGCCATCCAACACGCCTTGCACCAAGGTAATGAACAAACCCACGTGGCAACGCGCCATCGTCTTGCTGGCCGCTGTGTTGGCGGCTGCCGGCACGGCGCGCTTGGGCGTGTGGCAGCTCGACCGCGCGGCGCACAAGCTGGCCTACACCGCCGCACTGGCGCAGCGCCAGGCCATGCCTGAATTGAGCACCGAGCAACTCGCGCGCGACCCTGCCGGTGCCGCTGAGCAGCAGCACCGGCGCATTCGCCTGCAAGGGCGCTGGCTCGATGCGGCCACGGTCTACCTGGATAACCGCCAGATGAATGGGCGCCCGGGCTTCTTCGTCGTCACGCCGCTGCTGTTGGCCAGTGGTAACGCCGTGCTGGTGCAGCGCGGCTGGTTGCCGCGTGCCTTGCACGACCGCAGTGCCGTGCCCGCCGTGCCGGCCGAGCCAGGTGAGGTGATGCTGTTGGGCCGCGTGGCCGCGCCACCCTCTAGGTTGTATGAGTTTGACGCCGCGGCGTCGGGGCCCATCCGGCAAAATCTTGATGTGGCCGCCTATGCGCGCGAAGTGGGCGTGGCGTTGCGGCCGCTGTCGGTGCTGCAAGCCGATGCACCCCATGCCACCGCCGGTTTGCCCGCCAGTGCCGCTGCGCCCGGCGCGGCGCCCGGTCTGTTGCGCCAATGGCCCACCCCGGTGGCCGATGTCTCCAAACACCATGGCTACGCCTTTCAATGGTTCGCCCTGAGTGCCCTCATCACAGGTTTGTATGTCTGGTTCCAACTCATCCGACCGCGACGCATTGCCTGAAGCACTGAGCTTCAGCGTGCACGGCCTGCCACAAGTTGATGCCGCGGCAGTGCAGCGCCAAACCCGCCGTGGCCGCCTGAAGATGCTGCTGGTGCTGGCGGTGTGCGCGGCACCCGTGGTGGCCTCATACCTGACGTATTACGTGGTGCGGCCAGACGGGCGCAGCAATTACGGCCAATTGATCGAGCCCCCGCGCCCCGTGCCCGCGCTGGTGCTGGCGCGCAGCGACGGCACACCCGTGGCGCCGACTGCGCTCAAAGGCCAGTGGCTGCTCGTCAACGTTGCCGCGGCCGACTGCGCCGAGCCGTGCCGCAAGCGGCTGTTCATGCAGCGCCAGTTGCGCGAAATGCTGGGGCGCGAACGCACGCGGCTGGACAAGGTGTGGTTCGTCACCGGCAACGCGCCCTTGCCGGCCGACCTGCGCCAGCCACCCATGCCCGACCCCGCTTCGCTGGTGCTTCGGGCCGATCGCCAAGCGCTGGCGGCCTGGCTGCAACCCGCGCCGGGCCAGGAGTTGGAAGACCACCTGTACCTGGTCGACCCGCGCGGTGAATGGATGATGCGGTTCCCCGCCGAGCCGGACCCAGCGCGCATCAAGCGCGACCTGGACCGTTTGCTGCGCGCCGCCGCCAGTTGGGACCGCGAAGGGCGCTGAGCCCACACCATGGCCGAGACCTTGCCCCTGCTGCGCCTGGCTGGCGTGGGCCTCACGTTCGGCGGCCTGATCTTGCTGGCCTGGTGGCTGCGCCAGCAGCATGCCGGCGCGCGCGCGCGCTTGCTGGCGCTGGTGGCGGTGACGGCGTTCCTAACGTTTGATTTGATTGTCTTCGGCGCCTTCACGCGCCTGAGTGATTCCGGCCTGGGCTGCCCCGATTGGCCCGGTTGCTACGGCCAGGCCAGCCCGGCCGGCGCGGCGGTGCAGATTGATGCTGCCGCGGCGGCGCAACCCAGCGGCCCGGTGACGCCGGCCAAGGCCTGGATCGAAATGATCCACCGCTACCTGGCCATGACGGTGGGCGTGTTGATCCTCGCCACGCTGGTGTTGGCCTGGCGCAAACGCGGCCAACTGCACCTGGCCTGGCCCGTGGCCACGCTGGTGTGGGTCATCGTGCAAGGGCTGTTTGGCAAGTACACCGTCACCTTGAAGCTGGCCCCGGCCGTCGTCACCCTGCACCTGCTGGGCGGCTTGCTGCTGCTGGCCATGCTGGTGGCGCAAGCCGAACTGCTGCGCCAACGCCGCATCCGCTTGGCCGTGCGCTGGCGCAGCGCGGTGAGCGCCGCACTCGCCGTGGTGGCGCTGCAGGTGGCGCTGGGCGCCTGGGTCAGCAGCAACTACGCCGTGCTGGCTTGCCAGGGGTTCCCGCAATGCAGCGGCCAGTGGTGGCCGCAGATGGACTTTGCGCAAGGCTTCAGCGTGGCGCGTGAACTCGGGCGCGACGCTTCGGGTGCCTTCCTGCCGGTGCAAGCGCTGGTGGCCATCCACATGGCGCACCGCGTTTTTGCGCTGCTGGTCTTCGTGGCGGTGGGCGTGCTGGCTGCGCGCTTGCGCAAGACCGGTGCGGCCGGGGCGCGCGGCGCGGCGTTGATGGTCGACCTGGCCTTGGCCTGGCAATTGGCCTCGGGCCTGGGCAACGTGCTTCTCGGCTGGCCGCTGTTCACCGCACTGGCGCACACCGCCGGCGCGGCCGCGTTGGTGGCGGTGCTGGTATCGCTGCGCACCCGGCTGGCGTGAGCATCACTACCTAGAATCCACCCCATGTCCCAGGTTCTTGCACCGCCCGTTGCCGCCCCGTCGCGCTGGGCCCAGTTTTATGCGCTGACCAAGCCGCGCGTGGTGCAGTTGATCGTCTTTTGCGCGCTCATCGGCATGCTCTTGGCCGAGCCCGGCTGGCCTGATTTGCGGCTGGTTCTGCCGGCCAGCGCCGGCATCTGGCTGGTGGCGGCCGCCGCCGCGGCCTTTAACTGTCTGATCGAGCAGCAGATTGATTCCAAGATGGCGCGCACCGCCTGGCGCGCCACCGCCAAGGGCGAACTCAGCCGGGTGCAGACCCTGGCGTTTTCAGGAGCTTTGTGCGCCGCGGGCAGTGCGCTGCTGTACTTTCATGTGAACGCACTGACCATGTGGCTCACGCTGGCCACCTTCGTGGGCTATGCGGTCATTTACACCGTGGTGCTCAAGCCGCTGACGCCGCAGAACATCGTCATCGGTGGCGCTTCGGGTGCGATGCCGCCGGTGCTGGGTTGGGCGGCCATGCGCGGCGAGGTGAGCGCTGAGGCCATGCTGCTGTGCCTGATCATCTTTTTGTGGACGCCGCCGCACTTCTGGGCCCTGGCCCTGTACCGCGCTGAAGACTACCGCCGCGCCGGCCTGCCCATGCTGCCCATCACCCACGGCAACGCCTTCACGCGCTTGCACGTGTTGCTGTACACCTTCGTGCTGTTCGCCGCCACCTTGCTGCCCTTTGCCTACGGCATGAGCGGCGTGATCTACCTGGCCAGCGCGGTGGTGTTGGGTGCGGTATTCATCGGCTATGCCTTTGCGCTGTGGCGCCAGTACAGCGACGCGCTGGCACGGCGCACATTTCGTTTTTCCATCCTGCACCTGTCGCTGCTGTTTGCGGCGCTGTTGGTGGACCATTACCTGAACCCATGGCTGTTTCGATGAACCGGCGCTTCGCATTGCTCGGTGCCGCTGCGGCACTCGGCCTGGCCGCCTGCGGGCGCGATGCCGAGCGCCCTGCGTTCAAGTCGGTCGACATCACCGGTGCCGAATACGCGCGCGTGCTCAAACTGCCGCAGGCCGATGGCAAGGCGTTCAACCTGGCCGATCAAACCGGCAAGGTCTCCATCGTTTTCTTCGGCTTCACCCAATGCCCCGATGTCTGCCCCACCACGCTGGCTGAATTGGCCGCGGTGAAAAAGCAGTTGGGGCCGCTGGGCGACAAGGTGCAGGGCGTGTTCGTCACGCTCGACCCCGAACGCGACACGCCCGCCGTGCTGGGCGAATACATGGCCAGCTTCGGCCCCGGCTTCGTTGCCCTGCGCGGCAGCGCGGAAGACATCAAGGCCACCACGCGCGAATTCAAGATCCTGGCGATGAAGGTGCCCGGGCGCAAGGAAGGCCAGTACACCGTGGACCACACCGCGGCCAGTTTCGTCTTCGACAAGCAGGCCCGCGTGCGCCTTTTTGTGCGCTACGGCGCGCCAACCGAGGCCTTGGTGAGCGACCTGAAGGTCTTGCTCGCCGAATGAAAACGGCGGCCTGTGCAGGCCGCCGTTAAGCTGAATCAGCGCTGAAACGTCAGACCGTTTCGACCAGCGCCTTGCGCATCTTCTTCAGCGCCGCCACTTCAATTTGGCGAATGCGCTCGGCGCTCACGCCGTACTCGGCCGCCAGCTCATGCAGCGTGGCGCCGCCGCTGGAATCGTCGTTCACTTTCAGCCAGCGCTGTTCAACGATGCGCCGGCTGCGCGCATCCAGCGCATCAAGGGCTGTGGCAATACCGTCGCTGGCCAGCCAGTCGCGGTGGCGGGCTTCCAGGGCCTGCGTGGGCTCGTTGCTGTCGTCGGCCAGGTAGGCGATCGGGGTGAAGGCTTCTTCGTCATCGTCGCCCTGCGGCTCCAGCGCCATGTCACCGCCGCCCAGGCGCATTTCCATTTCCTGCACTTCTTCAGGCTTGACGTTCAGCTCACGCGCCACCTGCGCCACTTCGGCCGGTGTGAAGGTGCTGCGGTGGGTGTCACCCGCCACGCCTTCGCCCTTGAGGCGTTGCTTCATCGAGCGCAGATTGAAGAACAGCTTGCGCTGCGCCTTGGTGGTGGCCACCTTCACCATGCGCCAGTTGCGCAGGATGTACTCATGAATCTCGGCCTTGATCCAGTGCAGCGCGTAGCTAACCAGGCGCACGCCCTGTGCCGGGTCGAAGCGCTTCACGGCCTTCATCAGGCCGACGTTGCCTTCCTGGATCAGGTCGCCCTGCGGCAGGCCGTAGCCCAGGTATTGGCGCGAGACGGAAACCACCACCCGCAGGTGCGACAGCACCAGCTTGCGCGCCGCGTGCACATCACCACTGGCCTGCAACTGGCGCGCGAACTCAAGCTCCTGTTGCGGCGTGAGCAGGGGAATGCGGTTCACGGCAGAAACGTAGGCGTCGAGGTTGCCCAGCGAGGGCACCAGGCTCCAAGGGTCGCGCAGCGTGATGGCGTTGGCAGTTGTCATGGCGGGTTCGGTTGACCTCCTGATCAAAGCGATGCGGCATATTAGCACTCGCAACAGGCGAGTGCTAAAGCCAAGTTGAATGACCTTGAGTGGGCGCAAAAGTTCACAAAACTTGAGCCGGACGTCGTTCTCACTCACTGCCGCAAGGGCAGGGCTTCACCCGGGAAAACGCCCGCCATGCTTTGCCAGTGAAGCTGACTTTGCCGATTACCCTGCATGCCCTGACGCTGCAAGGATTCTCACCATGACGCACACCCTTTCCAAACGATCTGCCCTCAAGGCGCTGCTCGTGGTGGCCGCGCTGGGCGCGGCCTTCACCGGCACCAGCCAGGCCGCCTACCCCGAAAGGCCTGTGAAACTGGTTGTCGCCTTCGCGCCGGGCAGTTCCACCGACATCGTCGCCCGCCTGCTGGCCGAGCAGATGAGCGCCTCGATGGGGCAGACCGTGGTGGTCGAGAACAAGCCCGGTGCCGGTGGCAACATCGCCACGCAGCAAGTCATGAACGCACCGGCCGACGGCTACACGCTGCTCATTCACAGTGTGGCGGTGGCGGTGAACCCTTCGCTGTTTGCGAATGCCGGCTACGACACGATGCGCGATCTGGCGCCGGTGGCGATGGCGGCGGTCACGCCCAACCTGATCTATGTGCACCCAGAGGTGAAGGCCAACAACCTGGCCGAGCTGCTGGCGCTGGCGCGGGTGGGCAAGATGTCTTACGCCTCGTCGGGCAACGGCACCACCACGCATCTCGGCGCCGAGTGGCTGTTCCGCGCCTTGGCCAAGGTGGACATCACGCATGTGCCCTTCCAGCCCGCCGCGGCCACCACCGCCGTGGTCAGCGGCCAGGTGCCGGTGGCCAGCACCTCGATGCCGCCCGCAGTGCCGTTTGCCAAGAGCGGCAAGGTGCGGCCCATCGCGGTGATGTCGCAAAAGCGCAGCCCGGCCTTGCCCGATGTGCCCACGGTGGCCGAGTTGGGTTATCCCGGCTTCGAGGCGAACACCTGGTTCGCCATCTTCGCGCCGGCCAAGGTGCCAGCAGAGGTGCTCGACCGATTGAACGCCGAAGTCGACAAGGCGCTCGGCGCCAAGCCGGTGGCCGAGCGTTTCGAGGCCTTGTCGCTCGAAGCCCAGCGTCTGGACCGGCCCGCCATGCGCGCCTACGTGGCAGCCGAAGTTGCCAAGTGGGGCAAGCTGGTCAGGGAAATCGGTATCAAGGTTGAGTGAGCCTTTGCAAGCCAGCCGGCGGGGCGCTTCCAGGAATCGCCAAGCTCACACAGGTGCGCGTTCCCCCACCGTGATGCGGTGTAACAGCCTGCGGTGCCCGTCGTAGCCGCCGGTGGCGGCATGCACCAAGCAGCGGTTGTCCCACAGCACCAGCATGCCCGCTGCCCAGCGGTGGCGGTAGACGAAGTCCGGTGCGCCTTGGTGCGCATACAACTCGCGCAGCACGGCCTGCGCTTCGTCTTCGGGCAAGCCCGCGATGCCAATGGTGTAGCCCGGGCTCACGAACAGCGCCGTGCGGCCGGTTTCAGCGTGCACCCGCGCCACGGGGTGCAACTGCGTGGCGAGCGCCGAATCGTCGTAACGAATGGCCATTGAGCGGCCCACATCGCCCTGGCCATAACGCCCCTGCGGCGCGTAGCCGCGCCGCGCCGAATGCACACCTTGTTTGTCTTGGAGCAAGGTCTTCATGGCCGACGGCAGCGCCTCCCATGCCATGTACTGATTGGCGAACAAGGTGTCACCTCCCAGCGGCGGAATCACGTCGCCATACAGCAGCGTTGCCGCCGGCGGCTGCGCCAGGAAGCTCCAGTCGGAATGCCAGTTGTCGGCAAACAAAGTGCTCGTCTCGTTAGCCTCGCGCTTCACCTGCGCCACATGCGGGTGGCCGGGAACGGCCTTGAAATACGGGTCGCTGCCGAAAGGGCCGATGCTCAACGCAAAGCGCTCCAGGTCTTGCAGCGTGAGCGCCTGGTCAGGAAAGGCCAACACCTGGTGCGCCAGCCACCAAGCCCGAACTTGAGCTTGTTGGTCTGTACTCAAGGGCTGGCTCAAATCAGCGCCGAGCACGGTGGCGCCGCATGGCGCGTCTTCAACGCTGATCAACATGGCCATGACGAGCCTCCAGCCGCAACCACTGCGGCGATGCATTCTGTTTTTGGCCGCACGGTGGACTATCCGCAAATACCCTTCGCAGCACGGGCCGGTGCGTGACCTACAGTGCCAGTGGGTTCACCCGAGCAAGCACCTTCGCAGGAGACACCTCATGAGCTGGCTTTCACCCGCCGACATGGCACAACTCGTTGCCGCCGAGACCACGTTTGCCAGCCCGATACCGGTGCAGCCTGTGTCGTCTGATGAATTCATGCCTGGGCCGCAATCGCCGCGGCAGCGCGAATTCGAGCTGCGCGTCAAGACCCTTGGCAATGAACTGGCGCGCAAGCAGGGCCTGAGCCGGCGGCGCTTTTTTCAAACCCCTGCGGGCATGGCCGCGGCCTTCCTGGCCATGAACGAAACCTTCGGCCCGCTGTTCGGCGCCTCGCGTGCCGAGGCCGCTGAGCCCGAAAAGGCCAACGAACGTGCCCAGGCTTTGGCTGGCCAGTTCGTGATGGACATGCACACGCACTTCTTGCGCCCGGGCACGCGCATGATGGGCTTCGTGGCGCAGCGCAATGCGGTGGGCCGTGCCGGCTGGAACCCGGCGTTAAAGGGCAAGGAACAAACCATTGATGACCTGATGTTCCAGAACTACATCAAGGAGATCTACCTCGATTCAGACACCAAGGTGGCCTGCATCAGCGGCGCGCCCTCAGAGATCCCCGAAGACTGGTTCCTCACCAACAAGATGAAGGCCGATGCGCGCGCGCAGGTCAACGCCATTGCCGGCACGCGGCGCATGTTCAGCCATGCCATCTTCACGCCCGGCTACGACGGCTGGATAGAGGCGATCGACCGCGACATCGAAACCCACAAGCCCGATTCGATGAAGGGCTACACCATCGGCGACAACAGCCACAAGGCGTTGTCCAAACACCCCTGGCGGCTGGACGATGACAAGCTCGTCTACCCGGCCTACGCCAAGTTCCAAAAAGCGGGGTTGCGCAACGTGTGCGTGCACAAGGGCTTGTTCCCTGAATCTGCCGCGCGCCAGTTCCCGCACTTGCTGCCGCATTGCGATGTGCGCGACGTGGGCCAGGCCGCGCGCGACTGGCCCATGCTCAATTTCATCATCTACCACTCGGGCTATCGCTTTCCCGGCGGCGGCACGCCGGAGGAGGCACTCGAACAGTTCGAGCGCACCGGCCGCATCGACTGGGTGACCGACCTTGCCGAGATTCCCGCCAAGTTCGGCGTGACCAACGTCTACGGCGATCTCGGTCAGGTGTTCGCGACCACCAGCGTGGCGCAGCCGAAGCTCGCGGCCGGCATCCTGGGCACGCTGGTCCGCGGCCTGGGCGCGGACCACGTGGTGTGGGGATCGGACGCCGTCTGGACCGGGGCGCCGCAGTGGCAGCTCGAAGCCCTGCGCCGCCTGGAGATCCCGGACGACATGCAGCGCGGCCATGGCTTTGCGCCCCTGGGTGAGGCCACCGGCCCGGTGAAGAGCGCGATCCTGGGTCTGAATTCAGCCCGGCTCTACGGCATCGACCCCAAGGCCTATGCCAATCTCGACGACGGCATCGCGCGGCGCAAGCGCGAGTATCTCGCCGAAGGCGGCCAGCGCAGCAACCTGCGGTATGGCTACGCCGTCGGCTGACCGATGAAGATTCCACCGCGCCTGCAACCGCTGGTCGAACACGGCTTCGTCGATCAGGTCGTCCGGCAATTGAAGAGCGGCAAGGAGGCGATGGTGTTCGTCGTCATCTGCGACGGCGAGGTGCGGTGCGCGAAGGTCTACAAGGACGCCGACAGGCGCGGCTTCCGCCAGAGCGTGGCCTATACCGAAGGCCGCAAGGTCAGGAACAGCCGGCAGGCGCGGGCGATGGAACGGGGCTCGAACTACGGGCGCCGCGAACAGGAAGCGGCCTGGCAGCATGCGGAGGTGGACGCGCTGTTCCTGCTCGCCCGCGCCGGCGTACGCGTGCCGAAGCCGTA
>JANOXU010000081.1:0-7877 GCA_031418595.1 Burkholderiales bacterium | reverse complement strand
GGATTTGCAACGACGCATGGCGGACGAAGACGCGTTTTCATGTTTCGAAATTTGTGGGTTGGAGTACTAGTACGCCCGAATCGGCTCGCCGCCCACGATGCGCGTGGGCAGCCCATTCACCTGCAACGGCAGGTGCGTGGGCTGGTCGAGCGGCGTGTAGTGAATCACCACCACACGCTGCCCGCCAGCGTCGCGCTCGATCCACACGCCATCCACGCCGCGCAAGGCCATCAGGGCCGCCACCTGTTTGGGCGGCAGGCTGTCGGCGGGGTCTTGCGCGCGAGTTGCATCACCCGGGCGCACAGGCGCAGGCTCGCCACTCAGGAAATCAAGGGAACCGAGTTTGGGTGGCGTGGCCATGACTGCCTTTCTGGCAAGCCGCCGCAGCAGCCTGCACTTGGGTAACACCGGAGCGTTGATTATTGGATCAACGCATGTCAAACGATCACCACGTCCAGCGCCGCCAGCACCCGGCCGATCGGGTTGGCGAACGTGGTGCCACCGCCGCCGGCGAACAGCAGTGCCACGGGCGCGCGGCTGGCGTTCCAGGTCCAGATCAGCGAGCCGGAATCCCCTGGGCGGCTGAAGTCGCCATTGGCCGAGCGCACCGCGATCTGGTTGACAAAGCGCCCCACCCGGCCGCCGCCATAGTTAACGTTAACGGTAACTGCCACCGCGGTGATGTTGCCGCTGGTCAACTGCGTGGTGCGGCCCGACTTGCCCACCGCCATGCCCAGCACCGGTGCCACTGGCGCGATGCCCACGTTGAAATAGCGAATCACGCCGCCCGAGATGTACATCAGCTCGCGGCGCACGCGGTCGGGCCAGGCCCAGGCGGTGGCGGCGTCAACCAAGTTGCCAGCGCCGGCGGCAAAGTTGATGGGAATGAAGCGCTCGAGAATCGCCACCTGGTCGCGCGGGTGGATGCCGCCATCGGCCGGGCCTTGTTGCAGGATCGACTCACCCAGCGGCCCGGCGTTGGTGTTGGCCAGCACATGGTTGTTGCTCAGGATCATGAGCCGGGCATTGCGTGGCGCCGAGCGGCCGCGCACCAGGCAACCCAGGGTTCCCGCGGTGATGAGGCGGTGGCCAACACTGATGCCGCCGGGCGCCGGGCGCAGGCGCATGCGGTGCGGCTGCGCGTCGATCACGCCGGTGTGCACCACTTGCATAGGCAAGTCTTCGTCGGCCAGCGCCGACACGCCCGTCACCGAAGCCAGCCTGGCCTTGACTTCGCTCACCGACTCGGGCTCCATCGTATACACCACCAGCACCGGGTCGCCGGGCGCGCCATGGGTGCACGAGGCGTCACCGTTACCCAGGCCGATGCCCACGCCGGTGATGTTGGCGTCCATTGCTTCCTGCGCCTGGGCGCCTGCGGATTCCCCGCTCAGGCTGGCCAGCACCTTGTCCAGCTCGGCCTTCACCGCCATCACCTGCGCGTCCACACCGGCCAAGAAGGTGTCGAGCTGCGCGTCGCCGGCCTCGGCAGACATGGCGTCGTCACCGCCGGGGGCTTCATACCCGGCGTTGGGGTTGGTTTCACTGTCCGGCACCGGTGCGTTGCCGGGGGCCTGGAATTCTGATTGAGACTTTCTCGTTGCCATCATCTGCTCCTGGATGGGCCGCAAGGCCCAAGCTCGCTGCGCCAATGAGCCCGGGTCACCGCTGGCGGCTGGGCTCGCATCAGGCCGCAACAAAGTGCCGACCTGCGAGCAAAGTCTAGGAACACGGCTGCGCCGGTGCATCAATTGGTTTGATGACGCACGCACCTGCATGTTTGGGGGCTCACTCCCCCCAATGGGTGTCAGGATCGGGGTGTCGGCCGTGGGGTATCAGGCCGGGCCTTGCGCCAGGGCCCAGGCGATGTGTTCGCGCACCAGTTCATCGCTGTCCGGTGCATGCAGAAGTTTGGTGCGCAAGGCGTCATCAGGCAAAGCGCGCAAGGCGTTGCCCAGCGCCACCGCCAGGTTGCGTCGCCAGCGCTGCCAGCCAATGCGGCGGATGGCGCTGCCTTGCGTGCGCTGCATGAACTCGGCCTCGCTCCAGGCCCACAGCTCCAGCAGCGTGGCGCCGTCCAGGCCGTGGCGCGGGTCGAAGTCGGCCAACGGCGAACGCTGCGCAAACTTGTTCCAGGGGCAGGCGAGCTGGCAATCGTCGCAACCGTAGATGCGGTTGCCCATCAGCGGGCGCAGTTCCAGCGCAATCGGGCCAACGTGTTCGATCGTCAGGTATGAAATGCAGCGCCGTGCATCGAGCCGGTATGGCGCCACGATGGCCTGCGTCGGGCAGGCCGTGATGCAGGCGCTGCACTGGCCGCAGTGCGCGCCGGCGGGCGGCGTGGGCGCGAAGGCGATGTCGGTGAACAGCTCGCCCAGGAAGAACATCGAACCGGCCTCGCGGTGCAGCGCCAGGGTGTGCTTGCCGCGCCAGGCCAGGCCACTGCGGCTGGCCAGCTCCACTTCAAGCACCGGCGCCGAATCGGTGAACACGCGGTGACCGAACGGCCCCACTTCGGCACCGATGCGTTCGCTCAAGTCTTGCAAGCGCGCACGCAGCAGCTTGTGATAGTCGCGCCCCTGTGCATACACCGACACCACGGCCTGCGCCGGCTCGGCCTGGCGCTGCCATTGCCGGGCCACCCAGTCTGGCGGCGCGGCGCGCGGCAGGTAGTCCATGCGCGCGCTGATCACGCTCACCGTGCCCGGCACCAGCTCGGCCGGGCGCGCGCGCTTGGCTCCGTGCCGCGCCATGTAGGCCATGCTGCCGTGAAAGCCCGCCGCCAGCCACTGCGCCAGGCCGGATTCAGCGCTTTGCAGGTCGATGCTGGCCACGGTGATCTGGGAGAATCCCAGCTCCCGTGCCCATTGCTGCACGCGCTGCCACAGCGCCTGCGGTTCGATTGAACCTAGAAACGGCAGTTGACCGCTTACCTCCGCAGGCAAGTCCACGTGACCATTGACTTTTGTAACCACGACAACCTTCATCTCTTGGGTGACAGCGCTACGCACCCGATCGAGCCGCGCTGCGGCGCGCTGGCGGTGTTGCTCAGCCAGGGCGCAGAGGCCCTGGCCCTCGGCAGGCACAAACAGTCCACAGGACTGTTTGTGTCCGGGCTCGGTCTAGCAGGCATGAGCCTGCGTCGTCGTCGCGCCTTGCCAGCACACCGCATCACGGCCCGCTCGGGCGCGTCCAACTGCCGTTTCTAGGTTAAATGACGCCCGCGCATCCGCCGATTCTAGAAACCCGACATCTGTCTTGGCCCGATGAGGCGGCCTGCGCCGCCTGCGCCACCCAACTGGCGCACCACCGCGAGCTGCACAACGCCTTCATCACCCTGCACGGCGAGCTGGGCGCCGGCAAGACCACCTTTGTGCGCCACCTGCTGCATACCCTGGGCGTGAGCGGGCGCGTGAAGAGCCCGACCTACGCCGTGCTCGAGTCCTATGAACTGCCCGGTTTGGTGATTTCGCACTTTGATTTCTACCGCTTCAACGACCCGCGCGAGTGGCATGACGCGGGCTTTCGTGACGTGTTTGCCGCCCCCGGCCTGAAGCTGGCGGAATGGCCCGAAAAGGCCGCCGCGGTGCTGCCGAGGGCCGACCTGGCGCTGCACCTGCACGCACGCGACGAGCATTGGCGCGACGTGACGCTGCACGCCCACAGCGAACGCGGCCTGGCCTTGCTGCGCGCATGACCGCAGCGCACCCGCCACACCGCCGCCTGGCCCTGCAAGGCCTGGGCGCGCTGGTGCTGAGCTTCACGGCGCGCCATGCCGCGCAGGCCGCCACGGTGGTGGCGGTGCGCGTGTGGCCGGCGGCCGAGTACACGCGGGTCACGCTCGAATCAGACTTCGCGCTGCGCCACAGCCACAGCCTGGCCTTCGCACCCGCGCGGCTGGTGATCGAAATCGACGAGCTGGAGCTGAATGCCACCCTGGCCGAACTCAGCGCCAAGGTGCCCGCCAACGACCCCTTCATCGCCGCGGTGCAGGTCAGCGCGCAGCCCAAGGGCAAGCTGCGCCTCACGCTCGAATTGAAGCAAGCCAGCAAGCCGCAGGTCTTTGCGCTCACGCCGGTGGCGGCCTACCGGCACCGCCTGGTGTTTGACCTGTACCCCAGCGAGCCGCTCGACCCCTTGCTGCAATTGCTGCGTGCGCGCGAAGTGGCGCAAGCTGTACAAGCCGCACAAGCCGCACAAGCCGCGCAAGCGGCACAAGCGGCACGCGAGCCGCGCGATGCCTTGGGTGAACTCATCGGCCGGCTCGACCGGCCCGGTGCCGCAGCAGCCAGCGCCGCCAGTGCGCCCCGGCTGGCCAGCGCCACTTTGGCGGCCAGTGCGGCCACGGGCGCGGCGAGCAGCGCCGTCGCTGTGCTGCCGGCCGCGCCTGCTGCCAGCCGCCCGCCGACCCCCAACGCCACCCCCAACGCCATCCCCACACCCAGCGCCGCGGCCAGCGCGCCCGCGCCACGCATCGCCACGCGCAGCGAGCGCCTGATCATCGTGGCGCTGGACCCCGGCCACGGCGGCGAAGACCCTGGCGCCGTGGGCCCCAGCGGCTTGCGCGAAAAAGACGTGGTGCTCGCCGTGGCGCTGAAGCTGCGCGACGAGCTGCACAAGCAGCCCAACCTGCGCGTCATGCTCACGCGCGATGGCGACTACTTCGTGCCCCTGCAAGAACGCGTGCGCAAGGCGCGCCGCGTGCAGGCTGATCTGTTCATCAGCATCCATGCCGATGCATTTTTTCGGCCCGAAGCGCGCGGCGCCAGCGTCTTCGCCTTGAGCCAGGGCGCGGCCACCAGTGCGGCGGCGCGCTGGATGGCCAGCCGCGAAAACGCGGCCGACCTGGTGGGCGGCATGAACATCGCCATGAAAGACAACCAGGTCTTGCGCACCATGCTCGACATGAGCACCACGGCGCAAATCAAAGACAGCCTCAAGCTCGGCGGCGAAGTGCTGGGCCGGCTGCAGCAGGTGGGGCGGCTGCACAAACCACAGGTTGAACAGGCCGGCTTTGCCGTGCTCAAGGCGCCCGACGTGCCCAGCATCCTGGTGGAAACCGCCTTCATCTCCAACCCCGAAGAAGAAGCCCTGCTGCGCGACCCCGCCTACCGCGCCAAGCTGGTGCTGGCCCTGGCCGCCGGCATTCAGCGCTACTTTGCGCGCCACCCGCCGCTGGCGCGGCAGCGGCCGCTGTAGCCTGACGTTTGCCGTATGCGTTTGTCCTATGCGTTTGTCCTATGCATTGGGGAGGTTGCCAGGCGCTGCGCGCAGCGATACTGAGCGGGCCGGAATCGATACAGCGCACACAAGGAGAAAACGCATGAACAAACGACACGTTGTTTTGCAGGTGATGGCGGCGGCGGCGTTGCTGGGCTGCGCGCATCGTGGCCAAGACGGCCCGGGCGTGACGGCGCAAGAAGTGGAGTGCTCGACGGGCAGTTGCACGATCACCATCTACGTGGTGGCGTGCAACCCCGGCGGTGTGGCCAAGTTGACCGTGCTGCCAGATGCGCTCGCCGTAGACCGGGACACGACGCTGCACTGGAAGATCGAAACCAACGGCTTCAAGTTCGCCAGCAACGGCATCGACTTCAAAGCCCATGCGGGTGAGTTTCCGCCGCAAACCCATGGCGGCCCGAACCACCATGTCCTGCGCGACAAATACTCCATTCGGAACAAGACGTTCAAGTACGACGTGAATTTGCAGCGCAGCGACGGCACCGCCTGCGGCAGCTTCGACCCCACCATTCGCAACACTTGATCTGGGTGCTCAGCACAACCCGGCATGCTGGGCGGCATGCTGGGCGGCGTGCTGAGCTGCCGGCACGCCAACCCATGCAGGGTGCGCCAGCGCCCAGCGTTCAAGCTGGGCCCGCGGCCCCAACACCCGCACTTTTGCCGCCGCGGCTTCAATCGCCGCCGGCGTGCTCCCCAAGAGCCGCAGCAGCGGCACCAGCGCGGCCAGGTCATCAGCGCCGGGCGCGTAGGCCGAGTGCGCGGCGCGGGCGCGCTGCGCGAACAATGCCACGGCGTCCGCGGGCGGCAGCGGCCCCAGGCGCAGCAGCTGCGTGCCAGGCAGGCCCAGGCGTTCGCGGCTGCTGAGCGCAAAGCGCACCCGCGGCAGGCGCGCCAGCCAGTACGCCAGCACCGCCTGCACTTGCGTCTTGTTATGGTCGATGCTGTCCAGCACCACCAGGCAGTCGCCGCGTTCGCGCAGCACGCCGGCCAGTTGGCGCAGCACCCCGAGCGCGGGGTCGGCGTGCGGGCCACCCCCGGGGCTCAGGCCCAGGCCGGCCCCCACGGCGCGCGCCAGGTCGTCAAAGCCCTGCGCCGCAGCCAGGTCGCACGACCACACTGCGCCGCCGAAATGCGGCGCCACGCTCCACGAGAAATGCCGCACCAGCCGCGACTTGCCGATGCCCCGCGGCCCCACCACGTTGAACACACGCACACCGCGCACTGAACCTTGCGCCAGCATGGCGAGTTCACGCTCGCGGCCAACAAAGCCGTTGCGCTCGGCAGGCAGGCTGGCGCCAACGCCACCCGCGCGCGCACACACATCATCAAGATTCATTGTTGCGTTGTGGGTGCTTGCAGCACCTTCCTTGTGGCCCGACTCTGCTACAACGAGCCGCGTGTCGTACCCACTCGTTTGATGAAGGAAGCCCCATGCTCCACCCCCAAGCCCAGGCCCTGCTCACCATGATGGTCGAGCGTGGCGTGCCGCCCACCCACACCCTTGAGCCGGCCCAGGCGCGCGCCTTCTACCGCGACCGGCGCAGCGTCACGCAACCCGAGCCGCCGGCCGTGCACGGCGTGCGCGACCTCACCGCTCCCGGCCCGCATGGCGACATCCCGCTGCGCATGTACCGGCCCAGCGCCGCGGCCGTGCTGCCCGTGCTGGTGTACTACCACGGCGGCGGCTGGGTGATCGGCGACCTGGACACCCACGACACCCTGTGCCGCGAGCTGGCCCTGCACTCAGGCTGCGCCGTGGTGGCGGTGGATTACCGCATGGGCCCCGAGCACCGCTTCCCGGCGGCGGTGGACGACTGCCTGGCCGCCACGCGCTGGCTGCATGCGCACGCGGCTGAACTGGGGCTGGATGCGCAGCGCATGGCCGTGGGCGGTGACAGCGCCGGCGGCAACCTGGCCGCGGTGGTGGCCATTGCCTTGCGTGATGAACGTTTGCGCAACGTAGGCACGGCGGCCTTGCGCCACCAGTTGCTCATCTACCCGGCCACCGACATGCGCCGCGTCGCGCCTTCGCACACCAGCAACGGCGAGGGTTACCTGCTCACCCGCGACACCATGACGTACTTCCACGACCACTACATCACCGACCCGGCGCACGACGCTGATTGGCGCGCCAGCCCGCTGCTGCACAGTGATCTCAAAGGTTTGCCGCCGGCCTTGGTTCTCACCGCCGGCTACGACCCGCTGCGCGACGAAGGCTTGCAGTATTCGCAAGCCCTCACCCAGGCCGGCAACACGGCCACGCATGTCTGCTTCGAGCGCCAGATCCACGGCTTCATCACCATGGGCCGGGTGATCGACGAAGCCAACACCGCGGTGCACATCTGCGCCGCCGAGCTGCGCCGCGCCTTGATTACGTGAACACCCCCTACGCGCTTCGCGCGCCTTCCGGCAGGCAGGCCGGAAGGCCTTCGCAGGCGAGAAACAGTCCGCAGGGACTGTTTCTCGTCCGGGCTCAGCCCCCTCAAGGGGGCCGAGGCCCGCGGCTCCAAGCCGACCTGCGTCGGCTTGGACGGGCCGAGGAATGGCCGCGTCTCGCGGCCATGCGGCCTGCAAGGCACGCCAGCGGCCCAGCAAAGCCGGTTCCGCGGCGTTCGCTTGGGCCCGCCTGTTTCAGG
>JANOXU010000080.1:0-40178 GCA_031418595.1 Burkholderiales bacterium | reverse complement strand
GTGGCCCCAGATGTTGGTCAGCGAAACGGGCGCACCCAGGAACGGTGTGTAGCTGCCCACCGTGGCGCCGGTGAGCGAGTTGCCCGCCACCACCACGGCGCCGGCCACCAGGCGGCCGCGCAGCACCATGTTCGTACCCTGGCCGTCGCCGGGTACGGCCGCGGTGTCGCTATCGGCATCGCCATTGAGGTAGTCGCCGAAGATGTCAATCGTTGAAGAAGCAACGATCTCGCTGTTCGAGTCAAGTGAAACGTTATCGCCCACGCGCAGCGTGACCGTGCCGGCTTCGGCAAACACCTGGCCATGGGGCACGACACGCGGCGCGTCTTCGTCTTCGCCGGGTGAGGTGGTGGCGTCTTCGGCAAAGCGCGCCGAGCCGTCGTGCAGCAGGAAGAAGTCTTCGCCCAGGGCGCTTGACTCGCGTACCGTGAGGCGGATGTTGCCGGTGTAGCTGTGGGCCAGCACCAGGCGCAGGTCGGCCGCGGTTTCGGTCAGGAAGATGTGGCTTTGCGCTTCGGCTGAGACATCGCCGCTGCCCGCGGCGGAGCCGCGGCGCGAGTCGATTTCGAATTCGTTGGTGTCGCTGCCAATCGTGGCGCCGGTGCCATTGGCATCGAGGTCAATGCTTTGGGCCAGCACCTTGGCCACGCCGTTGTTCTGGGCGTCGATGATCGAGCCCGCCGTGGTGCGCAGGGCCACATCGGCGCTGGTCTGCACGGTGAACACGGGCATGTCACCGGTCACTTCATCCAGGAAGATGCCCGCCGTGCTGCTGGCCGTGGTGTCGAACGCGCGCAGCACACCCGCGAGGTTCTTCGTGGCGGCATCGGAGCCCGGCCGCACGTCGGTGTTGATTTCAAGGAAGTTGTCAGCCGTACCAATGCCGCCTTGCGCGGTGCCACCATTGCTGCCCGGCGTAGCTGCCGTACCCAGCAACGCGTAGACCAGGCCGGTGCCGGCCACCAGGGTGATGCTCTCGCCGCTGACATCGGCTTCGGCGAGGCTCTTCGTATCGTCATTGCGCGCGTCGATGATGCGCGCGGGCGAATACAGCAGCACGTCATTGGCGTTGGAGCGGATGCGCTGCACGCGCATGTCGCCGGTGATTTCTTGCAGGGTGATGAAGCCGTTGGTCAACACGTCGATGTCGCCCAGCGCCTGGATTTCAGTGAAGCCCAGCACGTTGATGATCGTGTCGCCCGGCAGCGGTGCGAAGGCGGCGACAACGATGTTCTCGCCGGCGATCAGGCCGGCCAGCTTGCGCGCACCGGCAGCGTCGAGGTTGCGGAAGTCGTAGGTGCTGGCGTGCAGGGTTTCGGCGCCGCCGAAGGCGCCGAGATCCTGGTTGACGGTGCCCACAACGTCGGGGCGGAAATAGATGGAGAAGTTCTTGTCTTTGAGCACGTTGGGTAGCGGCGTGACCAGCTCGTTCAGCGTGGTCACGCGCACGCCGTTCGAGGCCGCCGATGAAGACTCTTGCACCGAAGCGCGCAGGCCCACGTCAACCGTGCCGCCAGCCACCAGCGAATCCACCATGGCGATGAAGGGTGCGCCAGCCAGGTTCACGCTGCTGCGCAGATGGGCCTTCATGTCGAGATAGATGTCGTCGCCGGCCACGCCCACCACCTGTTGCGCGGCAGTGAGCTTGTGGATGGTGGCGGCATCAGCGCCCACCGGGTTCAGATCGACCACAGTGACCACGTTGCCCACCAGGTGCGTGAGCTGGATGCTGGCGCCGTTCTCGCTGCGCTTGACCGTGTAGTACTGGCCGTTCACCAGGCCGGTGAGCTGCGTGCCCGTGGTCTCGTACTTCACGAGCTGGCCGTTGAATAGCGCATTGCTGCCCAGGAAGATGGCGTTGGCCAGGTCGGCCACGTCGGTGGCGCGGAAGGTGGTGGTGGGCAGGGCCTGGGCGCTGTAGATGACGTCTACATTGATGCGGTTGGCCGCGCTGCCGATGCTCTCGGTGCTGGTGGCGGCGCGAATGTCCAGGATGGCCGTGGTGACCAGCGAAACACGGCCCGCGTCAACCACCCCGCGTGCGCGCGGCGAAGTGATTGAACCCAGCGCGTTGTGGATGACCGTGGCGCCGATCGGGTTGTTGATGGTCCCGTTGAGGATGATGTCTTCGTCAGACGGCGCCTTGTTCAATATTTGCACCAGCGTGGGCGCCACGGTGCGGTCGAGGTTGAATTCCAGGCTGACCAGCGGGCCGTTCAAATCGACCAACGGGTCTTTGGTGCTGTTGACCACGTCGATGTTGTTGATCTTCAGCGGCTTGTCCCATTCGTTAACAATGAGCACCTGGCGGAAGGTGTCGCTGAAAGTCCAGGTGCCTTGGCTGCCGCGAATGGCCAGGGTGCCGGTGCGTGCGCCGCCGTTGTTTGGGCTGTCGTTGGCGGTGCTGACCTGGTTGTTGAAATAGGCCTGGCCGGGGTCGTCGTTGGCGATGTCGTTGACGAAGATTTCCGTCTCGGTGCCGGCAATGGTGGTGTTGGCGCCCTGCGTGGCATCGGCCTCCGTCTTCACGCTGGCGTTGATGGCCGTGGTGATCTTGCCGGTAGCGTCGATGCGCAACTCGGGGCTCTGGCCCGAGAAGATGTGAACGTCGGCGTTCCAGTCGGTGGTGCGGTTTTGCTCGTTGGTGAAGCTGCCGTTGACGCCGCCCGCCGCGATCGCGCGGCGGCTGTAGTCGCCCTTGCGGTCGATGCGGGTGATGTCGTTGCTGATGTCCACATACAGCGCCAAATGATCGAGCGCCGGAATGCCGGCCGTGCCGTCGCTCGGGTGCGCCAGCTTGGTGTTGCCCGCATTGCGCGGGCCAGCCGTGACTTGCGCGCGCGCCGACGACGCAACCGTGCGCGGGTCGGCCACCACGCTGGTGGTGAGCTTGCTGGTATTGGTCGGGTTCGATTCAAGGTATCCGAACACGCCCAGCACTTCGGCATACGAATAGGCGTAGGTGTCCACGCCGCTGAACTTGGCGGCGATGTCCACGCCGTCATAACCCGTGAGGCTGGCGCCGCTGCCCAGCACCACCTGGTTCAGCGCCGTGGTGGTGAGCGTGGAGTTGTCTTTGGAAACACCCACGAAGCCCGCGCCCCAGCCCTTGGCCTCAGAGTACAGACTCATCTCGGTGGTTAAGGCGCGCAGTGAGGCCGAGCCGGCGATGATGACCGCGTTGTCGCCGATCTTCACCAGGCTTTGCGGCGGCAGCAGCAGCAGCGGGGTCACCGATGGCGTCACGTCATTCGCCCCAGGCACCGGGGTGATCGTGAAGTTCACGTTCGTGGTGGCATAGCCGCCACCGCCGAAGCCGCGGCCGTCGGCTGACGAGCGGGCCGAGACGCGGGTGTTCGCATCGCTGCTCACATCCACATGCCCGGCGGCCACGATCTTGGCGCCGCCGCGCACTTCGGCGGTGGTGTCGTAGTCGAGGTTCACGTTGGTGTCGGCATGCACGTCTGAGGCAAAGCCACCGGCCTCGGAACGTGAATACGCATCGCTGATGTGCAGCGATGCGGAATGAATGCCCACGCCGCCGCCAGCGCCGATGATGGTGTTGCCGGCCACATAGGCGCGGGTCACACTTGTTTGGGTGAGCGTGGAGTTGGATTCACCAATGCCCACGAAGCCGCCCGCCGCGTTGGAATTGTTGGCGCGTGCGTTGGTGGTGGAGTCAGCCACCACCGTGACGTTGCCGGTGATGCTGGTGGAGTTAAGTACAGGCTCGCTGGTGTTCAGCGCTTGCGAAGCGATGTAGGCCGTGACGGTGGCGCCGAAGGTGACGGTGGAATCGTTCTCGGTCACGCCGACGAAGCCCTTGCCCGAGCCCGTGGCCGAAGCGGTGGACACCGCATCGCCCGGCGGCGGGTTCAGTGTAGCCAGCGCCACGCCGCCCGGGCCGGTGATGGTTTGCGGCACGGCACCGGTGACGACCGAATCAGTGGTGATATTGATGCGGAACTGGTGCGCGCTGGCCAGGTTGGCCGGCGCAGTGATGTCCACGCTTTCGCGGGCGAAGGTGTGAACGGTGCTGCTGGTGAGTCCTACCGTACCCAGCGCGATGGGCAATGCCAAAGCCCCAGGTGTTGCAGCGACCTGGTAGTTGGTGTTGGTCGTCTTCTGCACATAGTAGGTCTGCCCATCGATCAGGTTGCTGAACGCCTTGTCGCCCGGGCGCACCAGGCTGTGGATGGCCGCGCTGGCACGGGGTACGGGGTCGATCAGCACGTCGCGGTTGCCATCCACCGTTTTGGTCGAGGTTTCGGCGGTGTTCCAGTCGCCCGAAATTTGCAGCTCGTTGCCGCTGATCGCCACGATGGTGCGCGTGAGGTTGTTACTGGCTGCGCCACTCGCGCCGCCCGTGCCCGAAACGGCGATCGCATCACCCACGCGATAGCCGTGCGCCAACCAATCGGTGCCGGAAAGCTTGGCGTTAACCGCGCCGGCAACCTTGGTGAAGGTGAAAGAGCCCGTCACAGTGGGCGTCAGCGCCAAGGTGTAGGTGTCAATGCTGCGGGCCTTGTAATTGAAGCCATTGGCCAGGCCGTTGATGACCACGCCACCTTGCACGTCGTAAGTCAACACCGTGCCCGTGGCAAAGCCGTGGCCGGCGTCTTCGAAGAAGTAGATGTTGTTCGCGCTCGCCGTGGGGGTGATGGTCACCAGGCCGTTCGCGTCTGTGCTGACGGTGACGTCGGTCTGGTCGGCCTTGAAGGTCTTCAAAGGCGGTGCGTGATAGGTCACGGCGTCACCGTTGATGAAACTGGCACCACCCGTGATGACCGAGCCCGCCACTTCTGAAACCAGCACCGAATCGGTGGCCGCGGTGGCCACTTTCAATTGGATGGTGCGCGCGTCGATCACGCGCACCGTGTAGGCCGTGTTCGCGGTCAGACCGCCCACCAGCACGGTGTTGTCAGCCGGCGTGTAGACCACCTGGTCGCCCTCTTTGAAGTTGTGGGCGGTGGCGAAGGTGATGGTTTCCTGGTTCGTGTTCACACCATTGCCGGCAAAGGCAGCGCCCAGGGCCAGGGTGTTAGTGCCCACGTTCAGCACGCTGTACTGCCGCGCCTGGGCGGGGCCGACGACCACGATGTTCGGGTCCACATAGGTCTGGCTCAGGCCGCCGATCACCAGGTTGCCGCCGGCCTTGTATTCAATGACATCGCCCGTTTGCAGGTTGTGGTTGGAAACGGTGATGGTGTTGTCGTTGTCGCTGGCGCCGGTGATGTGATACGTGGGCAACGTGGCCGTGGAGGTGGGCCTGGCGATCGCAGCCACATCCACCGAGCCGGCCTGCACGTTCGAGCCGGCGTTGATGCTGGCGTTCAGACTGGGTGTGACGGTCACGGTGGAGAGCGACGCACCCCGCGCGCCCAGGCCGCCGGCGTCGCCCGTGGTGGTGGCGTCTGCCTCAGGTGAATCGTTAGCCTTGACGGTGATGTTGCCCAGTACATCGACGGTCACGGCGCCGATGTGGGCATCCAGCACCGGCGCCACGGTGGCGGTGCCGGAGTTGGAGGTCAAGCCGATCAGCCCGCCCGACGCGGCCTTGGAATTGGCCGTCGCGCTTTCAGCGCTGATGGCTTGCACATCGAGCCCACCCGCGCCGTGGCCGCTGGCCAGGGTGCCGGTGATCGTGCCTTCCATGCGCGCATGCACGGTGCCGCCGGCCGTGGCCGTGGCCTTGCTGTTGCCCGAGCCCACCAGGCCGCCGGCCGAATCGGTGGCAACGGCTTCGGCGCGCGAGGTGGCGTTGGAAACCACGCCCACGGTTTGCAGCGCACCCAGAATGGCGCCGCTGGCGATGTAACTGTCGAGATAAGGCGTGTCAGTGGCCGTGGGGGTGGAACCCGCCAGGCCCAGCGCGCCGCCCGCGCTCGCGTTGGCCTCCGCCCGCGCGCCGGTGCCCGGGGTGGCCTTGCTGCCGTTGTTGTAATTGGCGCCCACGCTGATGCCGCCACCAGTGGATTTGACCTTGCCGCCGCTGATGCCGCTCTTCACCGAAGGCTTGGTCGCATCGGCCGGCCGAATGCTGGCGGTGGCCGTGGGGGCGCCGCGGCCCGCGCCTAAACCCACCGCAATGGCGCTGCCTTCGGCCTTGGCCTTGGCGGTGGCGGCCAGGGTGGAAGCCACGGCGATGTCGCCGCCGGCCTTGGCTTCTTTGATGCCGTCGGTGTAGCCGCCCAGGCGGCTTTCGACCGTGGGCGTGACCGTGGCGATGGCCACGGAATCGGAATTGGCCACCGCAATGAAACTCACCGCGATCGCATTGCCCTTGGCCGTGACATCGGCTGAAGCGGTGGTGATGGCGTCAATCAGCACGCTGCCTTTAACGTCGAGCTCCACCGGGTCGGCGTAAGCGCGAGTCACCGTGGTGATATTGGCCGTAGCCGTGCTGCCGGCATGGGCCACGCTGAACAGCACGCCCGCGGCCACCGAAGCCGCCGTGGACGTGGCCGTGATGGTGGCGCCTTCCGTGGCCTTGATGACCACGCCGGCGCTGCCGGTGGTGGCGATGCGCGCATTGCTGGCGTAGGCCAGCACTTCGTTCGACACGCTGTTGGTGGCGGTGGAAATGCTGATCGCCACCGAGCCGCCGAGGCCGAACGACAAGGCCATCGACGCTGCCTGCGCCGTGGCGCTGATGGTGGAGGTGTCTTGCGCCTCGATGCGCACCGTGCCGCCAGCCGTGAGCCCCAGCCCACGGGTGGTATCGACATAGCCCTTCACGCTGGTGTTGATGCGGTTTTCAATCGACACGCCCGCGCCCGAGGCGGCCACGGCAATCGCCCCGGCCGATGCCGCGACCGACTTGGACTCAATTCCCGCCGTGATGGTGGCCGACTCGGTGGCCTTGACGGTGATGCCGTCATGCGCGCTGGCGCTGGCGTTGTGCATGTAGGCATGAACCTTGGCCGGCTGCGCCACGATGTTGACCTGCTGCCAGACCGTTTGATCCGCGTAGTTCACCCACTTCAGCCACTTCACGCCGGCATCCAGGCCGGTGGGTTTGACCAGCGCTTCATTGGCGATGTACTTGTACACAGCGCCCGTCTCGGGCCCGCTGGTGATTTGAACCAGCTTGTTCGTGGTGATGGAGGCCGGGTTGCTGTTGGCGGCCGTGGTGGTGTAGTCGTGCGTGCTGGCGGCGGCGCTGGTATCCGTGCCAAAGCCGATGAAGTTGCGCGCCGTGGCCACACCGATAGAAATCGCGGCGCCGACCGCGCCCAAGGCGGCCGAGACCGAGACGGTTTTCACCGTGGCATGAATGACTGATGTATTGCCCGCGGTGACCTCGATCTTGCCCGGCGTGCTGGTCAAGTCGCTGTCTTCGACATAGGCCTTGGTGTCAGTCTGGATGGTGTTGAAGGCATCCGCGCCGGCGCCGGCCACAGTGAGAGCACCCAAGAAGCTCAGGCCCACCGCCGCGCTGGCGGCGAATGCCGTGGCGTTGATGGTGGCGTGGTCTTGCGCATCGATGGTGATGGCGCCGGTGGTGGCTTGCAAGTGATCGACATCGTTAACGTGCGCATCAACGATCGTGCCGATTTCATTGCGCGCCAGGGCCACGCCCACGGTGATGGAACTGGCCACCACGCCGATGGTGGCGGCTATGGCCGCGGCAAAGGTTTCGGTGGTGATGATCGAGGTGTCGCTGGCCTTGAGGGCCACGCTGCCTGCGGTGATGCCGTTGTCAGCCGCGGCCACGCCCACGGTGAGCACGCCCGCCGTCATGGGCCGGTCGCCGTCAATCGTGGCGGCCACGACATTGCGCACGCGGTTTTGCGTGCTCGCGCCCGCACCCGCGCCGCCAATGGCCACGGCGCCCAGCGCCACCGAGACCGACGCGGCCACGGTCTTGGCGGCGATGGTTTCGTTGGCGGTGGCGCTCAGGCTCAAGGCCCCCACAGCCTTGACGCCGGAATCACTGATATCCGCCCGCACGCGCGACGGTGCCAGCGAACCGGCAGAGTCGTAGCCAATCAGGTTCTGCGCGGTGGAAACCCCCACCGCCACGGCCGCGGCCACGAAGCCGGCACCGACGCCGATCGCGATGCCGCCTACGGTGGCTTTGATGGTGGAGGTGTCAGCCGCCAGCAGCTCAACCTTGCCGGCGCTGTTGACCACGCTGTTGTCGATGTGCGCATCGACCGTGGTGTGAATGAAGTTCTGGATCAGCGCGCCGGCAAAGGCGAAGCTGATGGCGCCCAGGCCGCCGGCCAGCGCGGCCGAGACCGACACGCCATAGGCATCAATCGTGCTGAGTTCATTGGCTTTGATGGTGATATTGCCGCCCGCGCGCGTTTGCACCTTCTGGCCATTGGCCGCCGCATTGGCGATGTAGGCATCAACATGGTTGTTGACTTCGTTCTGGGCCAGCGACACACCCACCGAAATGGCCAGGCCGGCTGCGCCCAGGCCCAGCGAAATGGAGGCCGTGCCCACGGTGGCGTGGATGTTGGAGTTGTCGTCGGCGACGAGCTCAATGCTGCCCGCGATGACGCCATTGGCGCCAGCGCCAGTCGGGTCGGTGCCGTCGATGTAAGCCTTGACGTTGCTGGCCACCCGGTTGGTGGCACTCGCCCCTGCGCCGGCGAGGCCAATGCCGGCAAAGGCGCCGGTGGAAGCCGCCACGGCCGCTGCGAGCACCAGGGCATCAATCGTCTGCGTTGACGTGGCCTTGGCCTGCAACGCGCCTTGCGCATCAATGCGGCTGTTCTTGGTGTAGGCCTGCACCTGCACCGGCGTGTACACACCCGCGCCGTTGTAGCCGATGGTGTTCTGCGCGATCGACACGCCAATGGCCAGGCCCGCGCCGCCCGCGCCACCCAGGCCCAGGGCTGCTGCCAGCGCCAGGATCTTGGCCTCGATGGTGGAGCCGTCTTTGGCGTTCAGCGTCACAGCGCCCTTGGCGGTGAGCACGCTGTTGTCGGCATAGGCCTGCGCCCCGCCGAGGATCACGTTGCTGGCAAAGGCGCCCGCGCCGCTGATGGCGCCGGCAAAGGCGCCGGCCGACACTGCTATCGCCGCCGCGGCGGCAATGGCGTGGATGCTGGCCAGTTCATCGGCCTTGATGGTGATGTTGCCGCCCGCGGCGAAATCAGCATCGACACCGCCGCCCACGTTCTTCACGTAGGCCTGCACGTCGTTGCTGATCTCGTTGAACGCAATGCCCACGCCAATGGCGGCGGCCACGCCCACGGCGCCAAAGGCCGCGGCCACGGCCACGCCGCCGGTGAAGGCGTTGATGCTGGAGGTGTCGTCAGCATGCAGGCTCACGCTGCCGCCGGCCACGCCCTTGGCGTGTTTGTCGCCCTCGATGAAGGCGAACACGTTGGTGTTGATGCGGTTCTCGGAACCGGCCCCCGCGCCGGCGATGGACACGCCCACGAAGCCGCCGGAAATGGCCACGGCGCCGGCAAAGACGGTGGCGTTGATGGTCTGGCTGGACAGCGCGTCGATGGTGATGGCGCCGGTGGCATCAACGTTCGAGTTGAGCACGTTGGCAATCACGCCGGCAGCGTGCGAGCTGAGGTTGATCTGGCGCCATTGGGTGCGGTTCGAAAAATCAAGCCGCGTCATCCAATGGCTGTTTTGCTCCGCCGTCATGTCAGTTGGCCTGACCAGCGTGGGCGTGCCGATGTACTTGAAGACGCTGCCGGCACGCGCGCCAGCCAGGATCTTCACGTTGTCGCCATTCACCACCTGCGCCGGGTCGGTGCCCGTGGTGTGGGTGACCGTCTCGCCCGCAGGCAGAGACTGTTCCTGATCCCAGCCGATGTAGTTGCGCGCCACGGCCACGCCGATGGCCGCACCCACGCCGGCCCAGATGCCGGCGGCCACGGCCGCGGCCACGCTGACGACAGTGGCGTCGATGCGCGCCGTGTTCACCGCGTCGATGTCGACCTTGCCTGCACTGTGTACGCTGCTGTTTTCAATGAAGGCATGCGTGCTGGTGAGGATGACGTTGTTCGCGTCCGCGCCCGCGCCGGCCACGGCTATGCCGGCCGTGATGCCAAAGCCGATGGCGATGGCCGCCGCGGCCGAGATGGCGTTGATGCTGGCGTTTTCGGTGGCCCGAACGGTGATGCCGCCGGCGCCGGTGGCGTTGACGCCAAAGTCTGCGGTGTTCGCCGGCAGGCCATCGGCATTCTTGATGAAGGCATCGACATCGCTGGTGATGGTGTTGCGCGCCAGTGAAATGCCTATCGACACGGCCACGCCCACGGTGCCGAAGGCGGCAGACAAGGCCACCGCGCCGGCAATGGCGTTGATGCGCGAGGTGTCGTCGGCGGTGATGGTCACGCTGCTGGCTGAGATGCCGGTGCTGCCGGCATCGCGGTCGCCGTCGATGTAGCTGCGCACATCCACGCCGATGCGGTTCTCAGCAAACACGCCCGAGCCGGCCACGGCCACGCCGGCCGTGCCGCCCACGGCAACGGCCGCCGAGCCGGCAAACACCACGGTGTTGATGGTCTGGCTGCCCAGGGCCTTGACTTCGAGCGCGCCGGTGGCGTGCACGCTGCTGTCGAGCAGGTAGCTTTGCACCTGCACGGGCGTCTCGGTGCTGCTGCCAGGCTGCCAGCCAATGAAGTTGCGCCCCACGGCAATGCCGATCGACGCCGCAATGCCCGCCCCCACGCCGCCGCCAATGGCCACCGCAACGGCCACCACGGTGGAGTTGATCTTCGAGGTGCTGGTGGCGTTGACGTTCATGCCGCCCGTGCTGTCGATCAGCGCGTTGTGGTCAGCATGCGCATTGGTCTTGCTCAAGATCACGTTCTGCGCCACCGCGCCGGCGCCGCTGATGGCCACGCCTGCGCTCAGGCCGATGCCCAGGCTGAGCGCCGCCGCGGCCGACACGGCGTTGATCGAGTTGTGCGAAACGCGGAAGATGTCGTTGTTGCTCGAGTCTTTCGTTAACTCGAGAACGAAGGTCTGGCCATCGGGCGCCACCACCACCCAGCTCTTGTCAGCCACCAGTACTGAGACCTTGAGCTTGTCCACCAGTTGCCATTTGCTGGCCACGGTGAAGTTTTCGGTGCTGAGGTCGATGTTGTTGGTGACGTGCCCGGCCTCGTTCTCCATCGGGACGTAGCGGTACACCCGGCCCGGCGTGCCGCCGGCACCATGGTGGAAGCCCACCTGCACGGTGGTGCCCTCGCGAATGTCTTGCAGGCCGTCGGTGCTCTTCAGGTGTGACGGCGTGCCCACCGTGTCGAAGATGGCCAGGTTGGTGCCGCCGTTCTGGAACGCCGTGCGAATGGCGCCCAGGATGCTGCGGTCGTCCAGGGCATCGACGATGTCTTCACGCACCGCGTCATCGGCGCGCAGCTTGATGTTGTCGCCCTCTTGGCCGGGCACGACTTCCTCGGTGTATTCGTTGATGTCTAAGGTGGCCAGGTCATCCGGCGTGACTTGCTGGTAGACCGGCTGGTTCAGCGGGTCGTCCGGGTTGTCAGCGTCCTGCTTGGCCGCGTCGTTGAGCTGCGCGGCCGTGAAGCCCGCGCTGGTGGCGAGCACATCGAACAGCTTGCGGCCTTGCGACAGCGCCGAAATTTCCACCGAGCCGCCGCCCGTGGTGTCGAGCTTTTCATTGACGTTGCTCACCGAGGCGTCGGACACGTTGGCGATGTCGTTGAAGGCCAGCGACAGGCCCAGCGCCACCGAGACGCCCACCGACAGGCCGATGCCCGCCGCCAGCGCCGCGGCGCCGGCAACGGCGTTGATGCCCGATGAATCGTCGGCCCGCACCAGCACGCCGGCGGCGGTGATGCCGTCATTGGCGGCCACCGCGCCGTCGCCGTCGATGCTGGCGCGCACATCGGTGGCGATCTTGTTCTCGGCATACACGCCGGCGCCCGCTGCGGCCACGCCGATGCTGCCGGCGGCCACGGCCGCGGCCACGGAAACAACGATGGCGTCGATGCTTTGCGTGGAAGTGGCGTCAATCGTTAAGGCACCGGCCGCGTCGATGCTGCTTTCGTGGGTGTAGGCGCGCACCTGGGCCGCGCTCTTGCCCACGTTCACCTGCTTCCACTGTTCGGCGTCGCGGTACTGTTGGCTGCGCAGCTCGTACAGCTGTGTGCCGGCCTTGTTGGCGTCGCTGTCGCTTTGCGTCTCGCCGATGTATTCGTAAATGTCGCCGGCCAGCGCGCCATCCACGATGCGCACGTTGGTCAAGTTCTTCGTCAGGCTGGTTTGCAGCGGCGCGTCGGAATTGAGGAAGGTGCCGCCCACGCTGGCGCCACTCGGGTCGTAGCCGATGAAGTTGCGCGCCACGGCAATGCCGATGGCCACGCCCACGCCGGTGCTGCCAAAGGCCAGCGAAGCGGCCACGGCGCCGACGAAGGCGTCGATTTCCGAGTCACTGCTGGCATCGAGATCGACCTTGCCGACCTTGGCGCCATCGCGGCCAATCTGGCTGCCTTCGATGAGGGCATTGGTGCGCGACAAGATGACGTTGGTGGACTCGCTCGCGCCACCGGCCACGCCCACGGCCGTGCTGCCCGCGGCGATTGAAATGGCGGCGGCGAACGAGACGACCTTGATCGCAGAGTCATCTCGGGCGTTAACCACCACATCGCCAAGGTGCGTGTTGACGCCGATCACATCGCCCGCGCTGTCATCACCCAGCACATCGACGATGCTGGCGGTGACATCCTTGTCGATGCGGTTGTGCGCCAGGGCCAGGCCAATCGAGACGGCCACGGCCGTGCTGCCTGCGGCAATGCTGGCCGAGGCGGCCACCGAGATGGCCTTGATGCTGGAATCGTCACTCGCCTTGACGCTGAAGGCGCCATGGCTTTCGATGCGGGTGCGCCCGGCCGTGGTGCTGGGCAAAGAGCCAGTCGGCGCATCGAGCACGGTGGCTTCCACCACGTTGTCAATCGTGTTGAAGCTCAAGGCGCCGGTGGCGGCCAAAGAGATGGCCGTGGAGCCGCCGCTGAAGGCCGCGGCCACGCCGATGCCGAAGGCCAGGGCGTCGATGCGCGACTCACTGGTGGCTTCCACCGTAACAGTGCCGGCCGAGTTGACGCTCGAGTCTTCCACCGTGGCGCGGGTGGTGTTGGCGATGTCGTTGATGGTGAGCGAAATACCCAGCGCGGCCGCGATGGCGGTCTTGGTGGTCATGGCAATCGACAGCGCCGCGGCGCCGGCAATGGCGTCGATGTGCGAATCGTCGGTGGCCGTGATGCTCACGCCGGTGCTGCCGCCCGCTTGCGTGGTCAGGCTGCTCGAATTGCGCACCCGCGCCTGGGTGTTGTTGCGGATCTTGTTCACACCCAGCGAACCAGCCACGCCCACGCCCACGGCCGTGCCGCTGCTGGAAGCGGCCACGCTGCCCGCCGCGCCGATGCCCAGACTGAAGATGCCGGCCAGCATGTCGGCCTGCACGGTGATGGCGCCGCTGCGGCTGACGGTGGAACGATCCACTTCGGCCAGCACGTCATTGGCGTCGCTGCCCGGCCCATTCAGGTTGTTGATGGCGAATGCCGCGCCGATGGACACGGCCGCGGCCGTGCCCTGCGCTGCGGCGGCGAAGGAAATGGCCGCCGCGCCCGCGCCGGCAATGATCTGCGAATCGTTGCTGGCCTTGACGGTGACGGCATCGGCCGCATCGACCGTGCTCAAACGCAGGATGGCCGTGGTGTCGGCATCGATCTGGTTCACCGAGCCCGCGCCCGCGCCGGTAACGGCCACGCCGCTGCCCTGCTGCTGCGCAATGGCCGCGCCGAACGCGCCGGCCACGGTGTAGGCCTGGATGCTGCCGTGGCTCTTGGCCTCGATCAGCGCCACGCCGCTGGCGCCGGGCGCCCACAGCAAGCTGCTGCTTTCAACCAGGGCATCGGTGTCGGAAACGATGTTGTTCACCGACACGGCCACGCCGAAGGCCAGGGCCGTGGCGCCCTTGTTGCCCTTGGCCAGGGCCAGCGACAGGCCGCCGGCAATGGCGAAGATGTCAGCGTCATCAGTGGCGCGAACGCGCGCATCGCTGGCGGCATCGCCCGCGTTGAAATTGACGGTGCTGTTGATCACTCGCGCACGGGTGTTGCCCGTGACCGTGTTCACCGAGACGGCGCCCGCCAGCGAGCCGGCAAAGGTGCCGCTGCTCGACGAGTTGTCGCCACCGCCCGCCACCGCGCCGCCGCCGCCGGCGGCCAGGGTCCAGATGTCGCCCACCGTGTCGGCCGTGACCGAGAAGCGCTGCTCGGCGGTTTCGACCACGAAGTCAGAGAAGTCGCGGCTGGCCAGCGTGACCGTGCTGTCGCGCACGAAGGCGTTGGTGGTGGCGTGGATGCCGTTGTAGCTGAAGGCACCGGCCAGGGCCAGGGCGTTGCCGCCCGAATCGGTCTTGGCAAACGCCAGGCCGCCGGTGGCGGCAACGATGTGGTTCTGGTTGTTGGCCTTCACGTCCACCGCGTCGGCATAGATCACGGCGTCAGACACTGATGCCTGCGTCACATCTCGAACGTTGTTGATGCCCGCCGCCGCCGCGATGCCCACGCCGGTGCCGGCCTTCTTGTCTTGCTGGGCAGGCGTGGTGCTGCTGGCCGCGGCGCCCGGCGGAATCGGCGGCGTGAGCGCGCTGCTGGTGTTGGTGCCGGCCGTGGGGCTGCCGCTGGCCGGGGCGTTGCCGCCAGCGGCGGGGTCGGGCGTGTCTTTGGAAGCCGAGGCATTGGCATAGGCGCCGGCCACGGTGAAGGCATACAGGCCACCGGCCACGCTGGCGCGCGCGGTGACGGTTCCGGCCAGCGGGCCGGCCAAGGTGTTGGGCGGGCTGATGGGCGTGGCCGTGCCGATCAAGATCTTGCCGTTGGACCCGGTGCCGGCCGTGTCTTCCAGCTCGCCGATGATCGCCCGGGTTTCACGGTCGGTGTTGTTGATCGCCACCGCAATGCCGGCGCCAAAGGCCTTGCTCTTGGCCACGCCGCCGGCCCAGTTGATTTGCGTTTCCAGCTCGCCCGCGTACACATCCACCCGCCCGCCGGTGACGCGCGAGCCCTCGGCCAGATGGGCCAGGGTGTCGCTGTCTTGCTCCAGGTACGAGAAGCTGCCGCCCACGGCCACCTTGCCGGCGCTGCTGCCGGCCTGGGTGAAGGCAAAGCCCAGGATCGCTTCTTCGGCCTTGATGTTCAGGCCCGACTGGCGGCCGCTGTACAGGTCGACTTTGGGCTCGACGATGGCATGCGTGGTGTTGTTCAGGAATTCCAGGAAGAACGCACCGCCCACGCCGCCCGTGCCGCCCTTGGTGGGCGTGAGGCTCACGTCGAACGCCGGGTCGACATCGTCGATGCCACTGGCCCCCAACGACAGGCTGGGCAGCTTGAAGCTGAACACGCCGGTCACGTTCATGAACTGCATGTAGTTCGTGGCCTCGATCGAGACCACGTGCTCATCCACGTTGTTGGCGTTGCTGCTGTGGCCGCCCGCGCCGGGCGTCTGGTCGTTGCTGTTGTTGGCGGGGTCGTAGTTATCGGGGTCGGCGTAGTAGGCGTCGCCGGGCCGATAGAACGGGTCTTGATTGATCTTGGCGCCACTGTGGACGATGGACTCGGCCACGTTGTTGAACACCAGCACGTTCACCGAACCGGCAATGGCCATCTTGTCGGCCGCGGTGGTGCTGCGCGCCCAGGTGTTGAACAGCGACTTCAGGCCGCCCGTCCCGTCAAGATAGGTGTTAACGGCGTCGAAGCCTTCGCTGGTGATCTTGTCGCTGAGCTCGCCCACGCTGGTGGGCACGAATTCATCGAGCCGGGTGAGGAAGGGGTAGTTCACACCCGAAAGCAAGCGCAGCGCGCGCATCGAATCGAGCGTGGCGCCGCCTTCGACGATGGCGCGCGAGGCGTTGTTCTCGATGCCAATGATGATGGCCATGCTCACGCTGTTTTCGGCCGAGGTGTTGGGCGCGGCCTTGCCCTTCGCATCCTTCTTGCCGGGCTGCGCTTCGCCGGTGGCTTCGGCGGTGAGCTTGAGCGACTCGTTGATGGCCGACGTCAACTCCATGTCGTCATTCGAATTCAGATCGGCCGTGCTGGTGATCAGCGTCTTGACGTCGTGGCTGGTGTACGAAAACGCCAGCGCGCCGGCCACTTGCAGCTTGGCTTTGTCTGACGAGCCCGCAGACGCGGGCGTACCGGCATTCGCGCCGCCCGCGTTCTGCTTCTTGGTGTAGTTGTCGGACGCCTTGTCGAACAGCTTGTCGAAGGCATGGTCACCGTACTTGAAGCCACCGTCGTCGCTCTTCTTGGTGTCGTCAACATCCTCGGCGGCAAAGCCCGCCGTGGCCGAGGCCGTGTCGGTGGCGTTGAGCAAGGTGCCGGCGCCGAAGGTGAGGAAGGTGGAATCCAGAATCTGCGTGGCACGCAGCACGAAGCCGGTGTCCGCAAGGTTGAGCGGGGTGCCGATCTTGACGCGCGCCACGCCGCCGCGGGTTTCGTTTTCGAGCGCGCCGAGTTGAATCACCTGCTTGTCAACCAGGCGCTGGTCGCCGATCAGGTTGAACTGATCCACCCCGGCCATCACGTAATACAGGCCGCCATGGTCCAGGCCGGGAATGCGCGGCACGTACAGCGTGCCGTCGATGGTGCTGCCCGGGGTGGGGTCGCGCCAGCGCATTTCTGATGTCATCACCGGTATGGCGATGGTGATGTTGGTTCCGTTGGCGACCGTTTCGTTGTTAACGTTCCCGCCCGCGCGCAAGGTCATCACCGAGCCGTTGACCGCGACCACTTCGAAGAGATCGTTGTTCAGCGTGCTGCCCGACACCGAGATCGTGGTGCCGGGGGCATAAAGCTCGGCGTCCCAGGCAGCGTTGTCGCTTCGGAGAATGGAATCAAGGCCACTGGCGTTGTTGGTGAACACCAGCCCGGTTGACACGGTGGCCTGGCTGTCGATCACCAGCGCACCCAGGCCATCACGTTCGGGGAAGAACACTTCAACGACCACATCGTTGTCGTCGTGGCCCGGCTCGTAGTAGTTCACCGCCTGGCCGATTTCGAACGGGTTGAACTCGGTGAGCGTCTGCGTCAGGGTGATCTTGTCGCCGCTGATGCTGTTGACATCGGCATTGAAGTGGCGGTTGTTGGTGGTGATCTTGAAGTTGTTGGAGTTGGCCGCAAAGCCAATGAGAACGGGGTTTAACGTCAGCGCGGCCGCCGTGATCGCAATCGCCTGCTCTTCCGTCGGCGACAGCAGGTTGATCGGCACGCCATCAATCGCCTGCTGCTCGGTGCGCGCAAGCTGCACATAGTGGCTTTCGTCCAGCTCGGTGAGCGGGTCGTCGGCCAGCGAGATGACCGTGTAGGTCTGGCCCGAATCAAGGCCGCCAATGCTCTTGCCGCGGCGCGACGAATAGTCGGCCGTGTCTTCGGTGACCACGACCCAGTTGTTGGCCTTGTTGCCCGTGTTGTGCACCGAGATGCGGTTGTTGGCGAAATCGACATAACCCCAGGGTTCAGAGGTCACGCGCCACAGGTCGGGGTCGCGGTAGTTCTGGCTCGTGATGGCCAGGTTCACCGAGCCCGCCACATCGGGGCCGATGTATTCGAACACCGTGCCAGCGGGCATGGCCAGATCCGACCAGGTAGCGGGGTCGCTGCCGGAGACTGGCACTTCCACCAGCACCTGCACCGTGTCGCCGGCCTTACCGATGATGTCGTCGGCACCGACCAGCCGGTTGCTGGTTTGCGCGCTGGTCAGGCCGGCGGCCTTCACCGTCGGGTCGAACTCGAACTTCACGACTTCGCCGCCGTTGGTGTTCATGTCGGCCTGCACCTTGCCGTCGAGCTTGGTCAGGATGTTGGCGGTGGAGAACTGCAAGGCGAGCGACAGCGCCGCGGTGCCATCGGCATACAGGCCTGACTCCGACTCGGCTTCGCTTTCAACTTCACCCAGCGCACGGATGTTGACGGTGCGCCCGCCGTGCACATAGGCATCGGGTGCCAGCGTGGCGGTGGCATTGAGCCGCGCCCACGACACGGCGATGGACGCCGCGAAGCCGCTGCTCTTCTTGCCCGGCACGCTGCCCTGTTCCTCGCGCGAGGTTTCGGTGCTCATGTTGGCCGTGGCGTTGGCCGCAGACGTGAGGTTGACCGGGCCGCCGCCTTCGATCAGCGCGCCGCCCAGCACGCTGATCACCGCCGTGGCGTCAGCCTGCGAATAGCCCAGGCTGAACAACTGGCTCTTGGCCTGCGCACTGGCGTCGGCGCCGGCGGTGGCGTAGATGCCAATCACGTCGCCGGCCAAGATTTGTGCGCCGGCGCCGATGGTCACATGCGCCTCGGCGGCCTTGATCAGCACCTTGATCGGCAGCGACACCAGGTCTTGCAGGAAGCTCACCGCGGGGTCGAGGAAGAACTGGCTTTCCAGCGTGCTCAAGCCCAGCGTGGTGGCCAGCGCACGGTCTTCGGCCTGCGCCACCAGGTAGATGTTGGCGGCGCGCAGTGAAGCGCCGGCGCCGATGTTGATCGACACGCTCTTTGACAGGTAGCCCGAAGGCAGCAGGTTTTCGATTTCGGGCGTGCCAATGCGCCGGGCGCGGAAGACGATGTCGTCGGCGTCGTTCAAGTCTGGCGTGACGACACCGGGGTTGACTTCAGTTGAAAGCGTCTTGCCTGCGGCCACGCTGATGTCATCCGCAAACGCTTCCAGGTAGCCGCCATGCGTGAAGACATCGCTCTCGAACGAGATCACATCGTGGCCCGCATCGGGCTCGATGGTCGGCGCGCCGGCCTTGTTGCCGTACAGCAGCAGCTCGGCCGCGAAGGCCGGGTCCATCGACTTGACGGTGATGGTGTCGCCGCCGCTGCCGGCCAGGATGGTGAGCGATTCAGTCGGGTTGGCGAAGGTGAAGCTGTTGTTGGTGCCGATGCCGTTGAAGAAGCTCAGGCCCAGGAAGGTGACCTTCATGAACCCGGTGTTGAGTAGGCTTGTGTCCGCATCTTCAAGAACGATGTTGTCGCCGAACACCGAGCCGTTGATCGTGACCGCCGCCAGCGAGCCGCTGAACGGCGTGAACGGATCCATGCCGGCGTAGTTGATGGTGCGGCCCAACAGCACCACGCTACCGCCTTGCTCGTTGGTCGTCGGCTGGAACGCCACGGTCGATGTGCCGTTGGACACCGCAAAGCCGTCGGTCGATTCCGTACCCGGCTGCAAGCCGCCGCTCACCGTGCCGCTCAGGCTGCCGGCGGCGCCGAACAGGAAGAAGTCGCTGGTGGCGCCACGGCCGGTGAGGTTCTCGAAGCTGCTGAATGCGCTGCCTTCCACCTCGCCCGCATTGGGTGCGCTGACGATCCAGTTGATGTGGTCGTCAACCAGCTTCCACAGGGCGGCGTCGGTGTAGGTTTGCAGCGTCAAATCGACCGGCTGGTTGCCCGCAGCGAGCGGGTCGCTGTCGATGACATTGGCGCCGAGGTATTCGTAGATGTTCTCGCTCACGCCCGCCACGATGACGCGCACCATGGTGCCGGTGGTGAGGATCACCAGCGGCGGCTCGGTGGCCCTGTCCAGCGTGTTGCGCTGTTCGGGGCCGACCAGGGTGTCTGCCGCAGCGCTGCCGACGAACGCATCCATGCGGTTCAACGCGGCAATGCCGGTGGCGCTGGCCAAGGCCAGGTTCACGTTCACGGCCGAGCCATAGGCGGCGTAGCTCAGGGTGTCGGTGGCGGCCACGCTGCCGCCTGCCGTCACGGCCTTGTCCAGGCCACCATCCATCGTGCCGCTGAGCGAGCCCGCCGCGGCCATGTTGAAGGTGTCGGCCGCGAAGCCGCCGGTGAGGTTCTCGATGCCGGCGTAATCGGTGCTGCCGTTGAGCACACCCACATTGGCGCCAGTGAGGCTCCAGGTGTTGTTGACATCCGGCCCGATCAGCGTGTCCAGGCCGCCGCCACCGGTGATGACGCCGCTGATCGAGCCCTGCGTCACACCATCGTCGCGCACATTGAAGCGATCGGGTTCGTTGCGGCCGGTGAGGTTCTCGATGCTGTCGAAGCTGGTCACGCCATCGGCGCTGCCGGCATCAGCACCGGTGATCTCCCAGCCCATGCCCAGGTAGGGGCCGGTGAGGGTGTCACTGCCGGCGCCGCCGGAGATGCTCACCTCAATCGGTAACACCTGGTCGACTGCAAAGTTGTCAGCCCCGCCCAGGCCATCAAGCTCCACGCGCTTCACGCCCACGGCCGTGCTGCCCAGGGTGTTGGCGTTGCCGTTCACGGTGAGGGTGAGCACCAGCCCGCCGTCGTTCGACGGCGCCACCAGCGCCAGCGCGGCGGTGTCGGCGCCGCCCGTGAGCTTGCCTTTGAGCACGCCCTGGCTGAACTGCAGCAAGGCGCCGGCAAAGCCGGCGTCGGTTGAAGTGATGGTGATCGTGTCCGGCCCGCTGCCGGTGATCAGCGTGAGCGTGTTGCTCGGGTTGGCGATGCTGTAGCTGGTGGGGATGACGCTCGGTGTGCCATCGCTGAAGGCGAAGTTGCTGAAGCTGATCAGCATGTTGCCGTCGCCCGCCGTGCCGTCGGCCAGCGTGACACTGCGGTCGAAGATGGTGCCGGTGAAGACGCGGTGAATGTTGTTGCCGCTCAGCGCGCTGTAGGCATCCATGCCGGCGAACTTGACGGTCTTGCCTTCCACGCTGACGCCGGCCACGCTGGCCGCATCGGGGCCCGCGGGCTGGTAGGCGGTGAGGTTGCCCGCACCATCGGCCACCGCAAAGCCGTCGAGCGAACCCGTGCCACCGCTGGCCGTGCCGCTCAGGCTGCCTGCGGGCTGGAAGATGAAGGCATCGCTGCTGCTGGCCTGGCCGGTGAGGTTTTCAAAACTGGCGAAGGCCGTGCCGTCCACCGTGCCGGCGTTGGCGCCGGTGAGCACCCAATCGGTGTGGTCGGTCAGGGCAACCGGGCCGGTGAGGGTGTCGGTGGCGCTGCCGCTGCCCACCACGGTGTTGATGTTCTTGAAGCCGGCCAGCGAAGGGCCGGTGGCGGTTTCCAGGTTCACGCTCACCGGGCCGCCGCGCGAGCTGTAGTCCAGGCTGTCGATGGTAGGTGCGTCGGCGCTTTGTGTGCCACCTTCGAGCGTGCCGGTGATTGCGCCTGAGGCGTCGAACTTGAACTGGTCGTTCTTGGCGCCGCCCGTGAGGTTGTCGATCTCGATGAAATCGGTGCCGCCCACCGGGTCAGACAAGGCCACGTTGAGCTTGCCGATGCCTGCGCCGGTGAGCTGCCAGATGTTGTCGAGGTCAGGGCCGAACAAGGTGTCCACCCCGCCGCCGCCCGCAATCTGGCCACTGATGGCCTCGCCGCTTTGCACGCGGAAGATGTCGATGCCGCTGCCGCCGGTGAGGTTTTCAATGGCCAGGAAGCGGGTGCTGTTGACCATGCCCGCATCGGTGCCGGAAATGGCCCAGTTGTTCTCGGCATTGGGCGCCACGATCGTGTCGTCGGCATTGCCGCCATCGACCTGGCCGGTGATCACGCCGCCGCTGAGCAGCGTGAACACATCGACGCCGCCGCGGCCGGTGAGGTTCTCAATCGTGTTGAAGGCGGTGATGCCGGTGGCCGAGCCTGCATCGCTGGCACTGATGGACCAGTTGGTGGCCACATCGGGGCCGATCAACGTGTCGTTGTCAGCGCCGCCGATGATGGTGAGCGCATGCGCCGGGGCCAGGGCACCGGTGGTGATGCGGTCGTCGCCCGCGCCGGCGTTGATTACCAGGCCCTGGATGCCCACCGCGGCCGTGCCCAGGGTGATGGTCTGCACCACTGAGGCATCGTCAACGTAGGTGAGGTCGACGATCACGCCGCCATTGGTGGAAGTGCCGTCCACCAGGTTGACGCCGATCACATCGTCGCTGCCCGCAAACAAGGCCGTGTAGATACCGGCCGAATCGCTGACGATGGGCGCGGCCGACAGCAAGATGCGCGGCTCCATCTCCTGCAGCAGCGGCGCCTGGCGTTGCGCATTGCGCGCGAACAAAGCATGGCGGGCCTGGCGCGCCTGGTTCAGGCGGGCAGCGATGTGTTGAATCCACGGCATGGTGGCAGTCCTTGAGTGCGTTCGACCTGTTCGTGACGGTGTGGTCACCGTCATCGTGCAGCGCACCTCAGGAATGGCGGCTGGGCAGCTCCGCCAGCGCCTCGCTTCGCCGGCCCCGATGAGCTGCAGCGCAATGCGCGCTGCTCCCATCAGGCAGCCGCATGCTACCCAGCGCCCGTGTAACAGTTCACGGTTTCAACCCCCACACTCGCTTGTAAAACGATTGTTTTCGTGCCAGGAACTAGGGGGGTATTTTTGTAAGAAAGCAATGCAGGCGCGGGCTTGGTGGCGCACCGGTCTGGTATGGCAGCGCACCGTGCACCATGGTGCCGGCGGGTGAGTGATTCGCCCCGCGCCAGCCGAGGCGCGAGGCTTGAAGTGCACCCTCTCAGGGCGCCTTGCGCGTGAGCTGGCCCTGTTCGGTCTGGGCGTCGTCCTGGAACACGCCTTCCCAGCGGTCGCCGTTGGCCCATTGCATCAGGCCCTGGCCGTGGCGGCGGCCGGCACGCCAGGCGCCGGTGTAGTGGTCGCCGTTCTTCCACTGGTAGCGGCCCTCGCCCTGCGGCGCGCCGCCTTCGAACCGGCCGGCGTAGACATCGCCCGAGGCGTGGCGAAGTTCGCCCTGGCCATGCGGTTGCCCGTCCACCACCTCACCTTCAAAGCGGTTGCCGTTGGCAAACATGAGCTTGCCCTGGCCTTGCGCGCGCCCATCCAGCCACGGGCCTTCATAGCGCTGGCCATTGGCCCAGGTGTACACGCCCTGGCCATGCGGCTGGCCTTGCTTGAGGCCGCCTTCATAGCTGTCGCCTGATGCGAACTGCATCTTGCCCGTGCCTTCGGGCAGGCCAGCCGCCACCGGGCCTTGGTAGCTGTTGCCGTTGGCAAACTGCATCTTGGCCTGGCCTTGCGCCTGGCCATGGATCCAGGGGCCTTCGTAGCGCTGGCCGCTGCGCCACACGTACACGCCCTGGCCATGCGGCTCACCGGCTTGCAACTCGCCGGTGTAGACATCGCCCGAGGCATACAGCAGCTTGCCGCGGCCCTGGGGCTGGCCTTCGTGCACCTCGCCGTCATACAGGTTGCCGTTCACGTAGCGCATGTGGCCGCGGCCGTGCGGGCGGTCTTGCACCCAGTCGCCGCGGTATTGCTGGCCGTTGGCCCAAAGGAAGGCGCCCGCGCCGTGGCGTTTGCCGGCGTCCACCGCACCGTCGTATTCATCACCGTTGGGAAAGACGATGCGGCCTTGGCCGGTGTAGGCCTTGCCGTCGGGCGTGGCCGCGAATTGGCCGACCAGGCGCACCCCGCCTTCGAGCGCCACGTCCAGCGCCTTGGGCACTGCGACCAGGGCGGCCACGGCGGCGGGCGCTGCGGGCAGCACGGCCGCTGGCAGCGCGCTGGCAGGCCCAGCCACAGTTAGCGCGGCCGGTTGCGCACGCGCCGCACCCGCGGCACCTGCGGCAGCGTTAGCGGTTGCGCCGCGCACGCCCGGCGCGGCGTTTGCGTTTGCTGTGGCGTTTGCCGGGTAGGCCTTGGCCCAGGGCGTGCCGCGCTCGCGGGCATGGGTCTGGGCGCTGCTGCGCGCCACTTCAAGGGCCGGGCCCTTGCAGGCGCCCACGGCGTCGCGCCACAGGGTTTCGGCGATTTGCAGTTGCGCTTGCTTGTCGGCCGGGGCCAGCGCGGCGGCGGCATTGCGGTGGCGCTGGCTGTATTCGCGCGCGGCGTCGAACAGCGGCGCGCAATGTTCGGCGTTGTGGCCGTCCACCATCACCTGCTCACGTCTTTGGTTAGCCAGTTGCAGCGCGCTGCCGGTGCAGCGTTCGCCGGCCAGTTCCCACACGCCTTCGGCCTTGCGGTACAGCGCCGCGGCGTCGAGCCAGCGGCGCTCGCCGGTGGCCTGGCGGGCCAGCTCCTGCAAGGTGTTGGCGTCGCGCTGGGTGGCCGCGCATTGCTCGCCGCTGCCGAGCTGCTCACCCAAGGCCGCACGCAGCTTGCGGTTATCAGCCAGGTTGCGCTGCGCGCGTTCACCGGCACGGCCCTGGCACAGCTCGCCGGCCTGCTGCCACAGGGCAATGGCGGCGTCGAGCAGCTTGGCCAGCTCGGCCGCGGCAGCGCGCGTGCCTTGCGCGGTGGCGGCTTGCAGGTCGGCGGCCATGGCTTGGTCGGTCACCTGGTTGCAGCTTGGCGCGGCGGGCACCGCGGCGGCGGGGGGTGGCGCCACACTGGTGGCCGCAACGGGCAGCGCGTTGGGTGGCAGCGCGTTGGGTGCCGCAGCAGCGGTGGCCGCACTGGCCGCCCCAGCCGCGGGCGCCACGCCCGCGTCTTGCGCCGAAGCCGGCGCGACGGCCAGCGCCATGGCCAGCAGCAAGCCCGCGCCGCGCATCATGGCTTGGCCCCGCCTTCACCCGGCATGCCCAGCAGCGCGGCCACCAGGCCGTTGGCGAAGGGGTTGGCCGGCCCGGCGGCGCCGTCGTCATAGCTGAAGGCGCTGCGGGCCGAGGCCAATGGCATGGCGCCAATTTCGGCGTCCAGCGCGTCCGGGCGCACGCCTTTGAGCACCGCCACCACGCTGTCTTCCAGGCCCTTGGCGCTGGCCACCTTGTTCAGGGCGTTGAGCCGTTCGGCATCAAACACGAAGGCGTTGTTGGCCAGGCCGGCTTCGGCCAGCTTTTGGTGCAGCATGAAGCCGGCCAGCGGGTTGGCATGCAGGCTGGCCATGCGCGCAAAGGCCCAGGCATCGGCGCGGTCGAACACGGTGGCGGCGATACGCGACACGCCGCCCAGCGAGCCGCGGTTCACCGCCGCTTGCTGCATGGACGACACCACCGTGGCGCGGCTCAGGCGGGTGGCGGCGTCGACCGCGGCTTCGCGAAAGCGCTCCATGGCGAACGACTTGGCCTGCTCGATGAGTTGCTGCTTGAGCACCTCGCTGGCCAAGCTGGCGGCGGCCGACTGCGCCGCCTTCACCGCGGCTTCAGCCGCCACCGCCGCGCCGCGCAGGCCCGAAGCCAGGGTGGCCAGGTTGTACAGGGTGCCCACGATCTTCACGCCGTAGTGGTAGGTCTTCATGCGCGCGCCGCCTTCTTCGCTCAGGCCTTGCGTCCACAGCACCAGCCACAACGCTTCGTCGTCAGTCAGCGCGGCCTGGTTGATTTCAAGCGGGTGAAAGTTGAGCAGCCAGTGGTAGTCCTGCAGCGCCGGCGTGTTGGGCGGCGCCAGGCGGGCGTAGCCGCGGCAGACCTGGAACGGCAGCACGCGCGCTTGCTTGCCGGCGCTGGTGCGCACGCCAAAGGGCTTGCCGGCGTCACGCTGCTTGGCCAGTTCGGCCAGCATCGCTTCAGCGTCACGCTCCTGCTTGACGCCGGCCACCGCCACCAGCCGTTCGCCCACCTGCAAGGGCGATTGCGCCGTGGCGGCGATGACGGTGAGGCGCTCGTCCACGCCCAGCGCACGCACCCAGGCCACGCGCTCATCCACCTTCCAGGCCGCGCTGGAGGCGACTGAAAACGGCAGCTCCCATTGCTTGTCGCACTGCGCGTCGCGCAACGCGGCGCTGCGCGCGATGGCCGGGCGCAAGCTGCGCTCGCCCTGGCCGTAGGCGCGGATGTTTTGCAGCAAGGTTTCGTCGAGCTTGCGCCCGTCGTCCACCGTGTAGGGCGCGGTGGCGCAGCCGCCCAAGAAGCTGAGCGCGGCCCAGGCGATGCAGGCGGCCGCGCTGCGCAACACCGATGCCACCCCTGGCAGCCATGCCCCGCGTGCGCGCGCGCCGTCAACCATGTCATGCACCCCTGATCCCCTTGTTGGTGCAAGTCTCACACGCCGCGGCGCGCTGGAGCCCGCGCGTTTTCGCCACCTTTCACCCCTGTTAATGATGACGGGCGGGCGGGCGGGCGGCTTGTCAGCCCTTGTTGGCTTGGCGTCAACAAACGGTCAGCCGTTACGGCCAGAATCGCCTTGTCCGGGCAGGTGCATTTGCCCGTTGGCACTACTAAGAGGAGACACACATGCAAGCTGACCTGGTCGCCCGCATCGCGGCCCACCCCAAATACCGCGAACTCAAGGCCAAGCGTTCCAGCTTCGGCTGGTGGCTCACGCTGGCCATGATGGTCGTTTACTTCGGCTTTATCTTGCTGGTGGCGTTCAACAAGGAGTTCCTGGCGCAAAAGCTCGGCGCCGGCGTCATGACCGTGGGCATTCCGGTGGGCTTCGGCGTCATCGTTTTCACCGTCGTCATCACCGCCATCTACGTGAAGCGCGCCAACGGCGAGTTCGATGATCTGGTCGATGCCATCAAAAAAGGAGTGCTGAAGTGATTCGCACCACATCAAACTTCACACGCCAACTGCTCACGCTGCTCGCCTTGCTGGGCGTTTCTGCCCTGGTCTATGCCGCCGGCGCAGACCTCGGCCAAGCCCAGAAGCAGGCCACCAATTGGACCGCCATTTCGATGTTCGGCCTGTTCGTGGTGGGCACGCTGTACATCACCAAATGGGCCGCGGCCAAGACCAAGAGCGCGGCTGATTTCTACACCGCGGGCGGTGGCATCACGGGCTTTCAGAACGGCCTGGCGATTGCGGGCGACTACATGTCGGCCGCCTCGTTCCTGGGTATTTCAGCCGCCGTGATGGCATCGGGCTTTGACGGCCTGATCTTCTCCATCGGCTTCCTGGTCGGCTGGCCCATCATCACCTTCCTGATGGCCGAGCGGCTGCGCAACCTGGGCAAGTTCACCTTTGCCGACGTGGCGGCGTTCCGCTTCGAGCAAGCACCGGTGCGCATCTTTGCCGCGTCGGGCACGCTGGTCGTGGTGGCGTTCTATCTCATCGCGCAGATGGTCGGTGCGGGCCAGCTGATCAAGCTGCTGTTCGGGCTTGAATACTGGATCGCGGTGGTCATCGTTGGCGGGCTGATGATGGTTTACGTGCTGTTCGGCGGCATGACGGCCACCACCTGGGTGCAGATCATCAAGGCCTGCCTGCTGCTCGGCGGCGCCACGTTCATGGCCTTCATGGTGCTGCTGCACTTCGGCTTCAGCCCCGAGGCGATGTTTGCCAGTGCGGTGCAAATCAAGACCGACCTGGCGCTGAAGGACGGCAAGGTGGCTGACGCTGCCAGCAAGATTGGGCAATCCATCATGGGCCCGGGCAACTTCGTCAAAGACCCGATCAGTGCCATCAGCTTCGGCATGGCGCTGATGTTCGGCACCGCCGGCTTGCCGCACATCCTGATGCGCTTCTTCACCGTGCCCAGCGCCAAGGCGGCGCGCACCTCGGTGATGTGGGCCACCGGCTGGATCGGCTACTTCTACCTGCTGACCTTCATCATCGGCTTCGGCGCCATCACCTTCGTGCTGACCAACCCGCAGTTCCTCGACGCCAAGGGCGGCCTGCTCGGCGGCGGCAACATGGCGGCGATCCACCTGGCCAACGCGGTCGGCGGCAATGTCTTCCTCGGCTTCATCTCGGCCGTGGCCTTTGCCACCATCCTGGCGGTGGTGGCCGGCCTCACGCTGAGCGGCGCCTCGGCGGTGAGCCACGACCTTTACGCCACGGTGGTGAAGAAGGGCAAGGCCGACAACGCCTCCGAGTTGCGCGTGTCCAAGATCACCACCGTGTGCCTGGGCGTCGTTGCGGTGGCCCTGGGCATCGCGTTCGAGAAGCAGAACATCGCCTTCATGGTCAGCCTGGCCTTCGCCATTGCGGCATCGGCCAACTTCCCGGTGCTGTTCATGAGCGTGCTGTGGAAAGACTGCACCACCAAGGGCGCGGTGATCGGCGGCTTCCTGGGCCTGGTGTCGTCAGTCGGCCTCACTGTGCTGTCGCCTTCGGTGTGGGAAGCCACGCTGGGCAACCCCAAGGGCTCGGCCTGGTTCCCGTACACCAGCCCGGCGCTGTTTTCCATGACCATCGCCTTCGTCGGCATCTGGCTGTTCAGCGTGCTCGACCGCGGCGCCCGCGCCAAGACCGACCGCGCCGGCTTCCTGGCGCAGCAGGTCCGCAGCGAAACCGGCATCGGCGCGGCGGGCGCGTCGGGGCATTGAGAGACCTCAGCCCTGGTTGATGCCAGGGCGATCAAACACCGGCCTGCATGCCACACTGGATGCAGGCCTTCTCATTTCAAACATGCCTTCATTTCCCCTGGATCGGCCACCGTTCAGCGAGCTGACGCCCGCGCTGCGCTCGCTGCTGGCCGCCAGCGCCACGGCGCAGGCCTTTCATGCCGGCGACCCCGTGCTCACGCCGGAAATGGAGCCCACCCAGGCCTTCCTGATCGCCAGCGGCCATGTCGAGCAGTTCAATGGCGACGAGGCCGTGGCCGTGTTCGGCCCGGGTGAAATCTTCGGCGCGCGCGCCGTGCTCGCCGCCCGCGCCAGCCACCGCTGGCAGGCGCTCGACGAGCTGCACGTGTGGGCCATTCCACGCAGCACGCTGCAAGCCCTGGTGGGCGGCCATGCCGGCTTTTGCAGCTGGTTGTTCGGCCAGATTTCGCGCCGCCTGGTGGGCGCGGCGCAGCGCGACGAGCAACGCGAATTCCTCTCGCTGATGATGGCGCGCGTGCAAGACGCATACGTGCGCAAGCCCATTTATGTGGACGGTCACACGCCGATCACCGAAGTCTGCCGGCTGTTGCACGACGCCGGCAGCACCACCGCCTTGGTGCGCGACGGCGAACGCACCGGCATGTTCACCACCACCGATTTGCGTGACGCCTTGCTGCGCCCGATTGCGCCAGAGCAGCTGCCGGTGCGCGAGGTGGCGCAGTTTGAGCTGGTCGCGGTGAACGCTGACGATGAACTCTACGAGGCCCTGCTGCTGATGCTGCGCCACCGCGTGCACCGGGTGGTGGTGCGCGAGGGCGCGGCCATCGTGGGCGTGCTCAGCCAGCTCGATTTGATGAGCTTCGTGTCCAACCACTCGCACCTCATCGCCATGCAGGTGGAGCAGGCCGAAAACCTGGCTGATTTGAAGGCCGCGGCGGTGCAGCTCGACGGCCTGGTGGAGCTGCTGCACAGCGGCGGCGTCAAGGTGCCGGTGATCGCCGGGTTGGTGCGCGTGCTCAACGAGCAGGTGTTCAAGCGCCTGTGGTCGCTCGTGGCGCCGGCCGAATTGCAGGCCAACAGTTGCCTGGTGGTGATGGGCAGCGAGGGCCGCGGCGAGCAGATCCTGAAGACCGACCAGGACAACGGCCTGTTGTTGCGCGATGGCTTTGAGTTCGATGAACTTGAAGCCGTGACGCAAGCCTTCAATGCCGGCCTGAGCGAGTTCGGCTACCCGCCGTGCCCGGGCAACATCATGCTCACCAACCCGCTGTGGTGTTCGCCGGTGCAGCGCTTTCGCCAGACCATCTACGGCTGGTTTCACGACGCTGAAGCCGAAGGCCCGATGCACCTGGCGATCTTCATGGACGCGGTGGCCGTGGCCGGCGACGCCGCGCTGCTGGCGCAGGCGCGCGCCGCCGTCACCGAGTTCAGCAGCGGCAACGCCCTGTTCCTGGCCCGCTTTGCCGCGGCGACGGACCAGTTCAGTGCCCCGGCCACCGGCTGGTGGGCGCGGCTGACCGGGCGGCTGGGCAAGGAGGAGCCGAATTTCGATTTGAAGAAGCTCGGCACCTTCCCCATCGTGCATGGCGTGCGCGCACTGGCTTTGGAGCAACACCTCGACGCGGTGAGCACCACCGAACGGCTGCGCGCGCTGGTGCAGCGCCAGGTCTTGAACGCCGAGCTGGCGCGCGACCTGACCGAGGTGCTGCACTTCGTCATGGGCCTGAAGATGAAGAACAACCTGCGCCAGCGCCAGCTCGGCCTGCCCGTGAACAACCTGGTGGCGCTGGCCGAACTCGGCGTGCTGGAACGCGACCAGTTGCGCGAGGCGCTGGCCGTGGTGAAGCAGTTCCGCCAGTTCGTGGCCTTGCGCTATCACCTGGATGCGCTGTAGGACGGCATGTTCAGCAGCCTCCTCGCCCAGCGCCTGCTGGCCTTGTTCGCCGCCGGCGCCCTGCTGTTGAACTTCCCGTTGCTGGCGCTGTGGGACCGTGACGCCACGGTGTTCGGCCTGCCCCTGTTCCCGGCGGCGCTGTTCGGCATCTGGGCCGCCTTGATTGCCGCCCTGGCCTGGCTGCTGGAACGCGATCAGACTGATTTGAACCGTTAATCCCATGCTGCCCGGCACGCTCGTCATCGCCACCTCGCTGGCTTACCTGATGCTGCTGTTCGCGGTGGCAGCCTGGGCCGACCGCCGGCGCGCGCGCGGCAAATCGGTGATCGGCAACGCCTGGGTCTATGCCTTGTCGATGGCCGTGTACTGCACGGCCTGGACCTACTTCGGCTCGGTTGGCCGCGCCGCCACCGCCGGCGTGTGGTTCCTGCCCATCTACCTGGGGCCGATGCTGGCCATGTTGCTGGGCTGGATGGTGCTGCGCAAGATGATCCGCATCGCCCGCACCCAGCGCATCACCACCATCGCCGACTTCATTGCCAGCCGCTACGGCAAGAGCGCGGCCCTGGCCGGGCTGGTGACGCTGATCACGGTGGTGGGCATCGTGCCCTACATCGCCTTGCAGCTCAAAGCCATTGCCAGCGGCTACGCCGTGCTCACCGCCCTGCCCGGCTTACCCGGCCAAACCGCCGGCTCCAGCGGAAATTGGCTGGCCGACAGCACGCTGCTCATCGCCCTGGCCATGGCCGGCTTCACCATGGTCTTCGGCGCGCGCCAGCTCGACGGCGCCGAACGCCACGAAGGCATGGTGGCGGCCATCGCCTTCGAGTCGGTGGTCAAACTGCTGGCTTTCGTGGCGGTGGGCGTGTTCGTGTGCTGGGGCTTGTTCAACGGCCCGGGCGACATCTTCGCGCGTGCCCGCGCCGTGCCCGAGCTGGCCCGGCTGCTCACGCTCGGCCAGGGCCAGGCCTTCGCTTACGAGCAATGGTTTGCGCTCACCTTGTTGGCCATGCTGTCGGTGCTGTTCCTGCCGCGCCAGTTCCAAGTGATGGTGGTGGAGAACGTTGACGAGCGTCACCTCAAGCGCGCGGTTTGGGTCTTTCCGCTGTACCTGCTGCTGATCAACCTGTTCGTGCTGCCCATCGCCCTGGGCGGGCTGCTGCTCGACCCGGGTTCCAACCCCGAGACCTTCGTGCTCACGCTGCCGCTGGTGCATGGCGCGCCGGCGCTGGCCTTGCTGGCTTTCGTGGGCGGGCTTTCGGCGGCCACGGGCATGGTCATCGTCGAGGCCATTGCCGTTTCAACCATGGTGTGCAACGACCTGGTGATGCCGCTGTTGCTGCGCACCCGGCGCTTCGCCGCGCAAGCGCAGGGCGACCTCACGGCGCTGCTGCTGAACACGCGCCGCGCCGCCATCGTGCTCATCATGCTGTTGGGCTATGTCTACTTTCGCCTGGCCGGCGAGGCCTATGCCCTGGTGTCGATCGGCCTGATCAGCTTTGCCGCCGTGGCCCAGTTCGCGCCGGCCTTGCTCGGTGGGCTGTACTGGCGCGGCGGCACCCGCGCTGGTGCGCTGGCCGGGCTGCTGGCCGGCTTTGCACTGTGGGCCTACACGCTGATGCTGCCTTCGGTGGCCAAGTCGGGCTGGCTGGCCGCTGAGTTCTTGCAGCACGGGCCGTTCGGCATCGCCTTGCTCAAACCCGAGCAGTTGTTTGGCCTGCAAGGTCTGGACAACCTCACGCACGCCTTGTTCTGGAGCCTGACGCTCAACGCCGCGCTGTTCGTGGCGGTGTCGCTGTGGCGCCTGCCCAGTGCGCGTGAACGCAGCCAGGCGCTGTTGTTCGTGGATGTGTTCGAACGCGACGCCGCACCCACGTTCTGGCGCGGCCACGCCGAGCTGACCAGCCTGCGCGCGCTGTGCGAACGCCTGCTGGGCAGCGCCCGCACGCAGCGCCTGTTCGAGCAGGTGGCCGCGCGTCAGGGCCGCGCCGCCGGCCAGCCGCCGCGGGCAGATGCGGCGCTGGTGCGCGATGTGGAAACGCAGCTCGCCGGCAGCATCGGCAGTGCCTCGGCGCGGGTGATGGTGGCGGCCGTGGTGGACGAAGAACCGCTGGGCGTGGGCGACGTGATGCAGCTCGTTGAAGAAGGCTCGCAACTGCGCGCCGCCAACGAACAACTGAGGAGCCTGGACCAGATGAAGGACGACTTCATGTCGTCGGTGACGCACGAGTTGCGCACGCCGCTGACCAGCATCCGCGCCATGGCCGAGCTGATGGTCGATGAGCCCGATATGGCTGCCGTGCAGCGCAGCCGCTTCACCGGCCTGATCGTGACGGAGACCGAACGCCTGACGCGCCTGGTGAACCAGGTGCTAGAGCTGGCCAAGATCGAATCCAGCCAGGCGGCATGGCGGCTGGCGGCGTGCGACCTGAACGCCATCGCGCAGCAGGCCGCCGCCGCCATGGCCGCGCCGCTGGCCGAGCGCGGCACCGTGCTCACGCTGGCCCTGGCCGCAGGCCTGCCCAGCGTGATGGCCGACCCAGACCGTTTGATGCAGGTGCTGCTCAACCTGCTGTCCAACGCCGCCAAGTTCGTGCCCGCGCCGGGCGGGCGCATCACCCTGGCCTTGCATGCCACACCCGACGCCGCCGTGTTCAGCGTCAGCGACAACGGCCCCGGCGTGCCACTGGCGCAGCAGGCCTTGATCTTCGAGAAATTCCGCCAGGGGGGTGACGCCAGCCAGCCGCCCGTGGGCACCGGCCTGGGCCTGCCCATCAGCCGCCAGATCGTGCGCCACTTCGGCGGCCGGCTGTGGCTCGAATCGAGCCCCGGCGCGGGTGCAACGTTTCGCTTCACCTTGCCCTGGCAGGATGCAGGAGCCACCTCATGACACAGAAGATCCTGATCGCCGATGACGAGCCCAACATCGTCATCTCGCTTGAATACTTGTTGCAGCGCGAAGGCTTCGAGGTGCTGATCGCGCGCGACGGCGTGCAGGCCCTGGCCCTGGCGCAACGCGAACGCCCGGCGCTGCTGGTGCTGGACGTGATGATGCCGGGCATGACCGGCTTTGATGTGTGCCAGGCGCTGCGCGCCGACGCCAGCATGGCCAGCATGCCGATCCTGCTGCTCAGCGCCAAGGGCCGCGACACCGAGGCTGCCAAAGGCCTGGGCCTGGGCGCCAACGCCTACCTGACCAAGCCCTTTTCCACCCGCGAGCTGGTGGCGCGCGTGCGCGCGCTGCTGGCGGGCGAAGCGGCATGAAAACGCTGACCGCTGCGCAGCGCCAGACCCTGGCCATGGCCGCGCCCGCCGTGGCGCTGGGGGGGTGGCTGCTGGCCACGGCGGGCCTGCTGTGGGCCACGCTCGATGGCGATGAACGCGCCAGCCTGGCCACGCTGCTGGCGCCGCGCGGGGCCATAGCGCTGGTGTGCTGGGTGGCCGCCAGCGCGGCTTGCGCGGTGCTGGTGCGCTGGCTGCTCGAACGCCACGCCGCCTTGCTGGCCAGCGCGCAAGACGAACTGGCCGCGCAGCGCGACGCCGCCCGCGCCGAGGTGCAACGCCAGGTGGCCGAAGGTGCGCGCAGCATCGAGCAAGAACGCCAGCGCCTGGCAGCGCTGATGAGCGAACTCAGCCAGGCCGTGGTGGTGTGCAACCTCGACGGCATCGTGCTGCTCTACAACGAGCAGGCACGCGCGTTGTTTCGCGGTGCGGCGCCCGGCGTTGGCGGGGCGGAGGTCATCGGCCTGGCACGCAGCATCCACACCGTTCTCGATCAGGCGCAAATCGAGCATGCGGTGCAAGACGTGGCCGGGCGCTTGCGCGCCGGTGAAGCCCGCCCGGGCACGCAGTTCATCACCGCCACGGCCAACGGCGCACTGTGGCGCGTGCAGCTTGCTGCCGTGCGTGAGGCCGCGGCCCACCCCGAGCAAACCGCGGAATTGAGTGCCCCCAAGGCCGGGCTGCGCCCAGCCTGCCCCCCGCGGGGGATGAGCAAAGTGGCAGAGCCACATTTGCTCATGAGCGGCTATGTGTTGATGCTGCAGGACATCAGCGCCGAGTTCGACCAGGACACACAGCGCGACCAGCTTTTGCAGGAGCTGATCGAAGGCAGCCGCGCCGCGCTGGGCACGGTCCAGGCGGCGCTGGAGATGCTGGCCTACCCCGACTTAGATGCCAGCCAGCGCGAACGCTTCCAGGGCGTGGTGCGCGAGGAAGTGGGCCGCCTGGGCGAGCGTGTCGCGCAAGTGGCGCAGCGCAGCGGGTCTGCGCTACACCCGCGCTGGCCGTTGCACGACATGCCGGGCACGCAACTGCTGGCCGCGTTGAGCCGGCGCATCCAGGCGCAAACCGGCCTGGTGACCGAAACAGCCGATGTGGCCGCCGACTTGTGGCTGAAGGTCGACAGCTTTTCGCTCATCCACGCCTTGAGTGCATTGGCCGCCCGTTTGGCCAGCGAGAGCACGGTGCAAGCGGTGGCGCTGCGCTTGACCACGAGCGGCCGCCACGCCCAGCTTGAGCTGGCCTGGCGCGGCCCGGCGCCCAGCCCGGCCACGGCCGCGGCATGGCAGAACGAGCCCTTGCATGGCAGCGGCGCGCCACTCACCTTGAACGAGGTGGCGCTGCGCCACGGCGGCGAATGCTGGCTCGCGCAGGGCAATGGCACGCTGCGGTTGTGCCTGCTGCTGCCGCTGGCGGCGGCACCGGCGCAGGCCGCGCTGCGCGCGGCTGAAAATGAAGCCACCGTCGCGGTTTACGACTTCGATCTGTTCGCCCGCACCGCAGCGCGCAGCGCCTGGGACGACCAGGCCTTGAGCAGCCTGAGCTTCACCGTCTTCGACACCGAAACCACCGGCCTGAACCCGTCGCAGGGTGACGAGATCATTCAGATCGGCGCGGTGCGCATCGTCAACGGCCGGCTGTTGCGCAACGAGCGTTTCGAGCAGTTGGTGGATCCGCAACGCAGCCTGCCCGGCGCGGGCATTGCCATCCACGGCATCACGCCTTTGATGCTGCGCGGCCAGCCGACGCTTGCCCAGGTGCTGCCGGCATTTCATGCCTTTGCACAGGACACGGTGCTGGTGGCCCACAACGCCGCTTTCGACATGCGATTCCTGCAACTGAAGGAAGCCAGCACCGGCTGCCGCTTCGAGCAGCCGGTGCTGGACACGCTGCTGCTTTCAGCCGTGGCGCACCGCCACCACAGCGCGCACAGCCTGGAGGCCATTGCCCAGCGGCTGGGCCTGCCGCTGATCGGGCGGCACACGGCGCTGGGTGACGCGCTGCTGGCGGCCGAGGTGTTCTTGAAACTGATCGAGCTGCTGCACGCCCAGGGCATCCGCACCCTGGGCCAAGCGCGCGCGGCGGCGCAGAAGACCGACTACGCGCGCTTGACCTATTGATCCTGGCGCTAGATCGACACCGCCTGGAGCACCGCTCGGGCGCGCCGGCTTCATTCACAGGCTCTGATGCTTGTTCTACTGTAGGACGACGCCTAGCCCGCGCGTAGGACGCCTTCCCGTGCTTAACCGCGACCCCGCGAATGGGGGGAGTAGATGCGTCACGGTTTGAATAGATTCGCCAAAGGCCAGCAGTCGTTGCGCGCCAGCAATCCTCAGGAGGATCTCAATGTCCGTTTTGAAACTCAAGATCGCCGCCTCTGCGGCCGCACTTGCTTGCGGTCTGGTGGCCGCGCCGGCGTCAGCAATGTTGGTGTTGCAGTCGCAAACACCCATCGGCGGCACCGGCCTGGGCACAGTGTCGACCGTGTTGACTTTGCAGAGCCCCGGCAGTACGACCAGCGAATCAGGTCAGGTTTCCTGGAACGGTTCGGCTGATGTCGTTTCCGGAAACACCCAGGCGCAGAACAGCACCTATACGTTCAGTCAGCTGGGCATCACCAGCGCGTCGCAAATCGGCATCGTCTTCAATGCGTCCGAACCTGGCAACGACGCCTTCGTCAATTTGGCGGCGCTGAGTCTGAGCATTCAGACGCCCAGCGGCACTTCGGTGTTCAATTCCGGCCTGGTCAGTTGCCCCGGCAATGCTGGCTGTAGCCTGACAAATACCTTCTCAGGAACCGGTAACTCCGGCTTCTTGTTTGCGCTCGATGCAATCCAGGCCGCTCAAGCCAACCCCTTCGTGATCGGTACCAACCGAATTGGTTTGAGCGCGAGCGTCTTGAACGCGACCGGCGGCGTCGAAACCTTCTTCGTGACCAACCTGGGCACTCCTCCGGTGGCGGCGATCCCCGAGCCCGAAACCTACGCGCTGATGCTCGCCGGGTTGGGCCTGATGGGCTTCGTCTTGCGGCGCCGCAAAGGCTGAACGAGCGGCTGCGCTAAGCGGCGAGGGCAACGCGCCTGAGCCGCTTAGCCCGGTTGCTTCAGCTCAGAATCGGCGCCAGCACAAAGGCCCGCACCGCCGGGCTGTCGTACTGGCTCTGCCGCGACCAGCCGTCGGTGGCCGTGTGCGCCACGTACAACTGTTCAGTAAAGCCAGCCAGGGTGCAGGCATCGAGCAGCGAACCCACGGTGGGCGGCGCATCAGCCGGGGGTGATGGTGGCAAGGCCGCCGGCATGCCCGCCGCATTCACCGCCGCCGTGCCACCCAGGCTGTATTCAGGCGGGCTGACTGCGCCGCGCTGCACGTAGAACGAATACGTGGCATAGCGGTTGCGCTGCAAGGCCAGGAACGGCACGCTCACCGGCTGGGCCAGGGCGGCGTAGTTCATCACCCCGCATTCATCGGCCGCGGTGGCGCCGCCCACGGCGGGCGCGTCGATGCGCGCCATGGTCGGGTTGTTGTCCAGGCGCACCGGCAGCACCATGCGGTTGAGCGCGGCGTCCACCAGGCCCAGCGCGGCGGCGTCGCGGGTTTCAATGGTGCCGGTCAAGTCCCCCGTGGCTGGCACGCGCCATTTGATGCCCAGCCCTTCGGGGTCGACCAAGTTGCCATCGGTGTCGAACAGCTCGACCTTGATCTGCCACAGGCCGCCTTCATCCACCCCCACCGGTGTGCCGCCGGCATCGAAGCCCTGGCCGGGGGCGTAGGTGGCGGTGGGCAGCACGGCGCTTTGCGTGTCGAACACCACGTTGGGCAAGGACCATTGGCCTTCAGGCGGCAAGGCCGGCGGAATTTTGCACAGGTGCGACTGCGTGCCCACGGTGTTCGGGCCCAGTGGGTATTGCTCCACGATCAGGTCGCCGCCCACTTCATGCGTGTAGTGGCGGTTGATGGCCTCGGTGCTGGGGCGCCATAGCGTTTCGTCTTCGCTGGCGCGCTTGCACGACACGCGGTAGTAGTGCACGCCCAGGTCGCTGCGCAAGGAGTTGTCGAACTCCAGCCGCGGGCGCAGCGTGCCGCCCCAGGGCGCGGCGTCGTCGAGCAAGCCGCGCAGCGCAGCGTCGTGGCCGGGCGCACCGACCTTTGTGCTGTCGTTCGCGCCGTGAACACGCCACACCGAGGTGTTGCCCACCGCCATGAACAGCACCCAATTGTTGGGCGCAATGATGGGCGGGCACGGCGCGCACGCACGCGCCGCAGGGTGCGTGGTGATGAGCGTGACTTCGGTGCCGCAAACGTAGTTCCACCAGGTATGGCAGGCCACCGGCGTGGGCTCGTAAATGGTGACCCAGAAGAACGGCCAGACGCGCTGGCGCGCAATGAAGTACAGGTCGGGTTGGTCGAAGTTGAAGATCGAGCGCCAGATCACGGCGCGGAAATGGCCGCAGTCGTCGGTCATCACCGTCACCAGCTTGGTCTTGCGCACGAGCATCGGGAACAGCCAGCACAAGATGGGGCGCAGCAGATCAAGGTTGGCCACCAGGGCACGCTCGAACAACGGGCGCGACGCGCGCGCCGCGAGTTGCAGCTCAGCCGGCCAGCCGGCACTGCGCACGGCAAACCGGGGCGGGTCGGGCTGCGGGTTGAAGCCGCGCAGGGCGCCGGGGTTCAGGCTCATCGCCGCAGACGCAGCAGACTCGCGCGGCGGCAGCGGCTGCGGGTTCAGGCCGACGCGGGCGAATTGGTTAACGGCCGGGTTGACGCGAGGGTCAAAGGTGAGGTCGCCGATGAACGGCTCGGGCGGGCGCGGTGGAATCGGAAAACGAATCGGCGGCCACGGCCCGTCGATGATGTCGCGCAGGCGGCCGATGTCGATCTCGGGCAGCTTGACGATGATCTGCGGCCAGGGGTCGACTTCGTAGATGTCGACCGCCGCGTTGCACACCGGCAGGCGCAGCGTGACGCCGCCGCTGACCACGCTCTTGAGCAGCGTGCCGTTCACGGTGCACAAGCGGCCAACCCAGCGGCTGGAGATGTCGGGCCCGATGTCGACCAACAGCGGCGGCAGTCTTTCAAGGTTCGGGCGCACGGCGATGTGGCGGTCGAGCCCACCGCGGCGCAGCAGTTCACCCGGGTCGAGCAGGTCTTTCGGCACGTCGGGGCCGAACACCACGCGCACGGCTTGCGCCTCTTTGCCCACGGGCAGCGTGAGCGTGGCGCGGCCTTCTTTGTCGAGGGCCTTCATGTCGAGCAAGGCGCCGCCCTGGCTGAACGCATAGGCCACCACGCTTTGCAGCTCGGCGGGCCGCTCGCTGAAGCTGGCCCGTACCTCAAGTGGCAGGCCGCGGTCGGCGGGCTTTCTGGACTTTGACTGGCTCATGGCATCACTCCTGGGTGCTGAACGAATGCGCAACGTTGTGGGTTGCGTGCAGCGGCCAAGCGTAGGCCGCACGCACGCGCCGTGCAAGGCGCAAGCTAGGGAGATGCAGCCAGATGTTAGGGGTCAAGCCGTCACCCTTGTGGGGGTGCTGAGGGCATGACAAACCAATGCGTGTGCAGCCGCGGCACCAGCGCGCACCACGCGCGGCCGCACGGCCGATGCGCTCAATCAGGCGCTCAACCGGCCATCATGTAAACCGTGCGTTGCGCTTAACTAACGTTTGATATGAACTGCATTTGATGGCGGTCACACCCAGCTCAGGTCTCAAAAAAAAAGCTGCCCAGCTTCAAGCCGCACGAGTTCGCTCCCCGGCTCATAGGCCACGCCGATCGGGTCTTGCCCGGCACGCACCCGCTCCATATGCGCCCTGAACTGGCGGCGCCAGCATGACGACGCCGCGGTCACTCGTGGCCAGGTGCTCTTCAGAGTGCAGGGTGATCGGCCCCTGGCTGCCCTGGGCTTCCCAGTCGCCGGGAAATTTTTGCGTGAACAAAGGCCGGCCGCGGCGCGGCGTTCGCGTTCGCCGCGCGAATCACGCAGTTGCTGAAAGAAGGTGTCTTCGCGCCCGCGCAGCACGTTGAAGATGCGCAAATGCGTGTCGTCGACCGGCAGCACAAAGCCCAGGTTGTCGATGCGCCCGGCGCGGCCAAAGGGGTTGGGCGCGCCGCGCACGCCGCGCACCCATGTTTCCACCAAGGTGCGCAGCGCTCGGCCGTCGGGCAGGCGCTGTTGCCGGTCGCTGAGCACACCGTGTTCGGTGGGCCGCCAGGTCAGGCCGCGCATGCGCTCCCAGGGCTGGAAATCGAGCTTGTCCAACTCGCCATAGCGCGAGCCGAATTGCGGCCCGCTGTGAAAGTGGTCGTGGGCAAAAAGCTCAATGGGCATGCGAATTTGCCTGCGCAGGTAAGCGGTCAGCTGCCGTTTCTAGGGTGACGTGAACTACTGCGCGGTGACGCCCGCGGCGCGGATCAATTCCGCCGTGCGCGGGTAGTCGGCCCGGTACTTGGCCATGAACTCGGCCGGCGTGTTGCCCTGCGGGTCAAAGCCCCGCTCCAGCAGCCGGGCCTGCACATCAGGCAGGCGCGTGATGTCACGCAACGCGGCCACCAATTTGTGGGCCACGGCAACAGGCAGTTTGGCTGGGCCGTGCAGGGCCCTCCTATTTACGGACAAGTTCTTAATCGCCAAAAGTGGGCGTGTTCGGGAACAAGCTCTTGCACCGCGCGCCGGCCACACCCAGCTGGCCCCAGTGCTGTTGCAGCTTGTCGCCGTACAACCTGGCAATGATGTCGATCGGCCCGCCGCCGGCGCCAAAGGGAATGAGGCGGATCGGCCGCGGCGGCTAGTGTTGCGGTGCAGAGGTTTCGGTACAAATGAAAGCGATGGATTCGTTCGTCAGGCTAGGCGCAAACCACAGCCATAGCCTTTGCTATGGCGCGGATTTGCAACGACGCATGGCGGACGAAGACGCGGTTTCATGT
>JANOXU010000079.1:0-6382 GCA_031418595.1 Burkholderiales bacterium | reverse complement strand
TGAAGAGAAAGTCGTTCGCCAATTGAATGCTCCTAGGTCGATTGCACAGTGCGTTGCCGGCCTGACCATTGAGAACGATTCGGCGAACGCTTTAGCGGTATTGGTTCACGTCGCCCCGCAAGTAGTTCATAACTCGGCGACGCGCTGATTATAAGAAGCATGCTCACCCTGGTTCGCATCCTTGCCCGCTGGCCACTGTGGCTTCTTCACGCGCTGGGTGCGCTGTTGGGCTGGGTAGGCTACGCGGCATCGCCCGGCTATCGCCAGCGGCTGCGCGAAAACAGCGCCCTGGCCGGCTTGGATACCCGCCAGCGCCGCGCCGCCGTGGCGCAGGCTGGCAAGCTGGTGAGCGAATTGCCACGGCTGTGGCTGCGCGACCGCGATGCACCAATTGCCGACCCGGTGGCCTGGGAAGGGGCCGAGCTGATGCAAGCCTGGCTTGAACGGGGGCGGGAACAGCGCCGCGGCCTGGTGCTGCTGACGCCGCATATGGGCAGCTTCGAGGTCGCCGCGCAAGGCTATGCGCAGCGCTTCGGCCCGCAGCAGCCCATGACCGTGCTGTACCGCCCGGCGCGCCAGCGCTGGCTGCGTGATCTGGAGGAATGCGCGCGCGCACGCACCCATCTGGCCACTGCCCCGGCCACGCTGGCCGGCGTGCGCCAATTGCTGCGCGCGTTGAAGCAGGGCCAGACCGTGGGCCTGCTGCCCGACCAGGTGCCGCCGCAAGGCCTGGGCGTGTGGGCGCCCTTCTTCGGCCGGGACGCCTACACCATGACCCTGGCCACGCGGCTGGTGCAACAAACCGGGGCGCAGGTTGGCATCCTGTGGTGTGAGCGGTTAGATGCCGGGCGCGGTTATGTGCTGCATGTGCGTGAACTGGCCGAGCCGCTGCATGAATCGTCATCGGGCGACGCGGGTGCGCCCGACCTGAAGCGCGGCGCTCAAGTGATGAACCGCAACATGCAGGCCGTGATTGCCGAGTGCCCCACGCAGTACCTGTGGGGCTATCACCGATACAAGGCGCCGCGCCAAGCATGACGCACCCGCCATGAAAACCTTGCCTGCGCGCGCCTTGCTGGGCCTGCTGTGGTTGCTGCACGGCCTGCCGCTGCCCGTGCTGGCCGCACTGGGCCGCGGCCTGGGTGCGGCGTTGCACCTGCTGGGCCGCGCCCGGCGCGCCGTGGCCCTGCGCAATGTGGCGCTGTGTCTGCCGCACTTGAACGCAGCGCAGCAGCATGCCCTGGTGCGCGAGCACTTCGCCTGGCTCGGGCGCAGCCTGCTCGAACGCAGCCTGTTGTGGTATGCCGCGCCCAAGCGGCTGAAGCGGCTGATCACCGTGGAAGGCGATGTCCAACTGGCCGAACGCAGCCAGCGCCCGGTGATGTGGCTGGTGCCGCACTTCGTGGCGCTTGACGTGGCCGGCGTGGCCACGCAGTTGTTCCAGCGCCGCGAGGTCGCGTCGATCTACCAGGCACAGAGCAATCCGGTGTTTGACGCGGCCATGCGCCGTGGCCGCCTGCGCTTCGGCCAGGGCCAGGTCTTCGCCCGCCACGAAACCGCCCTGCCACTGGTGCGCGCCATTCGCCGCGGCAAGGCCTTCTTCAATTTGCCCGACATGGATTTCGGCGCCCGAGACGCCGCCTTCGTGCCCTTCTTCGGCGTCAGCGCGGCCACGCTGCTGGCGCCTTCGCGCATGGCACGTTCGTTGAACATGCTGGTGCAGCCGGTGGTGGCGCACATCCTGCCCGGCGGCCAGGGTTGGCGCGTGCGCTTCCTTGAACCCTGGCCGGATTGGCCCACCGCCGATGCCCAGGCCGATGCCCGGCGCATGAACGAGTGGATCGAGTCGCAGATCCTGCAAGACCCGACGCAATACCTGTGGGTGCACCGGCGCTTCAAGACCCGCCCGCCGGGGCAGCCGTCTTTGTACGACTGACCCGCGGCAATAATCGGCCGATGAAATTGCGCTTCACCAAGATGCAAGGCGCGGGCAACGACTTCGTCGTGCTCGATGCCACGCGCCAACGCATCGAGCTGAGCGCCGAGCAATTTCGCCGCCTGGGCGACCGCCACTTCGGCATCGGCGCCGACCAGATCCTGATCGTCGACCCCAGCCCCGCTGCGGGCATCGACTTCGGCTACCGCATCTTCAACAACAGCGGCGACGAGGTCGAACATTGCGGCAACGGTGCGCGCTGCTTCGTGCGCTACGTGCGCGAGAAGGGCTTAACGACCAAGCAGCGCATCACGGTGCAAACCGTCAACCGGCAAATCGAGTTGCACTGGCAAGACGATGGCCGCGTCACCGTCGACATGGGCGCGCCGCGCTTCGAGCATGAGCAGGTGCCCTTCAATCCCCAGGGCTTGCTGCCGCGGTGCGTGCAGGCCTGCGAGCTGTGGCCGCTGGAGCTGATCGACAACAGCGTTGCCGAAGGCCGGGTTGAAGTGGCCGTGCTGTCGATGGGCAACCCGCATGCGGTGATGCAGGTGGCCGATGTCGACGCCGCCGACGTGGTGGCGCTGGGTGCCGAGGTGGAGGTGCTCGATGCCTTCCCACAGCAAGTCAATGTTGGCTTCATGCAGGTGTTAGGTCGCGAGGCCATCAAATTGCGCGTGTTCGAGCGTGGCGCGGGCGAAACCCTGGCCTGCGGCACGGGCGCATGCGCAGCGGTGGTGGCCGGCATCCAGCAAGGCCTGCTGGCGGCAAGGGTGGACGTGCACATGCGCGGCGGCAGCGTCACCATCGCCTGGGCCGGGCCGGGCGAGCCGGTGTTGATGACGGGGCCGGCGCAAACGGTTTTTGAAGGGGAGATCGAACTTTGAGCATTGCAGGCATCACCGAACAAGACATTGCCAACTACCTGGCCAACACGCCGGGCTTTTTCGACCGCCATGCCGAATTGTTGGCCAGCGTGCAGCTCACCAGCCCGCATGGCAAGCGAGCTGTTTCGCTGCAAGAGCGGCAGATGGAAATGCTGCGCGAACGCATCAAGGGGCTGGAACGCAAGATCATTGAAATGCTGCGCGCTGGGCAAGACAACATGGTCATCGCCGACCGGCTGCACGCCTGGTCGCGCGGCATGCTGCTCACCGTGCAGGCCCAAGAGCTGCCGCGCTGCCTGTTGGCTGACCTGCAGGGCCGCTTCATGGTGCCGCAGGCCGCGCTGCGGGTGTGGGGCGCGCTGCCGCAGTACAGCGAAGAAGACTTCGCGGCCGCGGTGAGTGACGATGTCAAAACCTTCGCCAGCAGCCTGGCCCAGCCTTACTGCGGCATCAACGCCGACTTTGAGGCCACGCGCTGGCTGAACGATGCCGCCAGCGTGCTGTCGGTGGCCATGATTCCGCTGCGCGCGCCCGACGAAGCGCGCGCCTTCGGCATGTTGGTGCTGGGCTCGCCCGACCCGGCGCGCTATTCGGCCGAAATGGGCACCGAGTTTCTTGAACGCATCGGCGAGCTGGCCAGTGCGGCGCTGTGCCGGCTGCTGCCGCAGGGTTGACGCTGCGGTCATGATCCCTACCGCGCTCAGCCCTGAGCTGGAGCGCTACCTTGAGCACCTGAAAGTCGAGCGCCGCCTGGCGCCGCGCAGCCTGGTGCTGATGCGTTCGGCGCTGCAGCGCTTGCAGGCCGAAGCCGAACGCGCCGGCGTTGAACTCACCGAGGTGCAACCCCATCACGCGCGCCGCTGGGCCGGGCAAATGCGTGTGCAAGGGCTGGCACCAAGCAGCATGGCGATCATCCTTTCAGGCTGGCGCGGCCTGTACCGCTGGTGGGGCGCGCAGGGCCTGGTCGCGCTCAACCCGGTGGCCGGCGTGCGCGCGCCCAAGGCTGCCAAGCCCTTGCCCAAGGCCCTGGCGGTGGACCAGGCCGTGGCCCTGGCCAGCGCCGTGCCGCAGGGCGCTTCACCGGTGCAACGTGCGCGCGACCATGCCATCGCCGAGCTGCTTTATGGCTGCGGCTTGCGCGTGGGCGAGCTGGTGGCGCTGGATGCGCAGGCCCCCCCCGGCGCCCGCGGCTGGGCCGACCTGCTGGATGCCACGGTGCATGTGCTGGGCAAGGGCGGCAAGCGGCGCAGCGTGCCGCTGGGCGCGGCGGCGGCCACTGCGCTGGGCGCCTACATCGCCTTGCGCACGCAGTGGGCGCATGGCAGCGAGGCGGCGCTGTTCGTCGGCCGCAACGGCAAGCGGTTTGGCGCGGCCAGCGTGCGCGCGCGGCTCAAGGCGCTGGCCTTGCATGCCGGGCTGCCAACCTCGGTGCACCCGCACATGCTGCGCCACAGCTTTGCGTCGCACCTGTTGCAGTCCAGCGGCGACTTGCGCGCCGTGCAAGAGCTGCTTGGCCACGCCAACATCAGCACCACGCAGATCTACACGCGGCTGGACTATCAACACCTGGCCAAGGTGTACGACGCGGCGCACCCGCGCGCCAAGAAGCGCTGAACGCACGCCGCGGCGCGCCGGACAATGCGCGGCATGAAAACCATCACCTTGCGCGCCGAGCGCGAACGCTCGCTGCTGCGCCGCCACCCCTGGGTCTTTGAAGGCAGCGTGGCCAAGGGCCGGGCCGACAGCGGCGAAACCGTGCGCGTGGAAAGCAGCGAAGGCCGCTTCCTGGCCTGGGGCGCCTACAGCGCCGAATCCACCTTGCGCGTGCGCGTGTGGAGCTTTGATGAGCACGAGCGCATCGACGCCGCGTTCTTCGCCCGCCGCGTCAAACAAGCCGTGGCGCTGCGCGCGCGCCTGGCGCTGGACAGCAACGCGCAACGCCTGGTGCATGGCGAGGCCGACGGCCTGCCCGGCCTGGTGGTGGATCGTTACGCCGACACCCTGTGCGCGCAATTCGGCAGCGCCGGCGTGGAGCGCCACAAGGGCCTGATCGCCGACGCCCTGTGCGCCGCCACCGGCTGCACCAAGCTGTATGAACGCTCTGACGCCAGCGCCCGCTCGCAGGAAGGCTTGCCCGAAGCCACCGGCTGGCTGCGCGGCAGCGGGCCCACCGTGGTGCCCATGCACGAGCACGGCTGGCAGATGCAGGTGGATGTGGCGCAAGGCCACAAGACCGGCCACTACCTCGACCAGCGCGACAACCGCGCCCTGTTTGCCAAGCTGGTGCGCCAGTTCGGCTGCACCGAGGTGTTGAACACCTACTGCTACACCGGCGGCTTCACGCTGGCCGCATTGGCCGGCAGCGCCAAGCGCGTGACCAGCGTCGATTCATCGGCCCCGGCGCTGACCGCCGCGCGCGCCCATGTGGCCGGCAACGGCTTTGACGCCGCCGCGCATGAATTCCTGGATGCCGATGTCAACAAGACGCTGCGCGCCATGCTGGCGGCGGGCCGCAGCTTCGATGCCATCGTGCTCGACCCGCCAAAGTTTGCGCCCAACGCCGCCAGCGCCGAACGCGCCTCACGCGCCTACAAAGACATCAACCGCCTGGCGTTACAGGCGCTGCGCCCGGGCGGCTTGTTGTTCACCTTCTCGTGCTCGGGCGGGATCAGCCCCGACCTGTTCCACAAGATCGTGGCCGGCGCGGCGATGGATGCCGAAGTTGACGGCGCCATCCTGCACCGCCTGGAAGCCGCCTGCGACCACCCCAGTACGCTGCTGTTCCCTGAGGGCGCTTACCTCAAGGGGTTGGTGATTTTGAGAGCTGCAACGCCCGCTGCATTGCCCGGCTAGCGCGGCGCCGGCAAGCCGATGGCGGGCTCGAACTTGGCGCGCTGCACGCTGAAGAAGGCTTTAACCAGGCGCACGTTCGCATCTTGCGTGAACAGGCGCTGCACCAAGGCCTGGTAGGCCGGCATGTCGGCGCACCACACCACCAGCATCACATCAGGCCCGGGCGAGACGCGGTAGCACTGTTGCACCGCGGGCTCGGCCACGCAGCGGGCCACGAAGGCTTGTTGGTGCTCGTCGCCCTGGCGGTCGAGCGTGATCTCCACCAGCGCCGTCAGGCCGTGGCCGAGCTTGTCGCTCGACAGCAGCGCCACCCGGCGCTCGATCACGCCCGCTTCCACCAGGCGGCGCACCCGGCGCAAACAGGTGGCCGGCGAGGTGTGCACCGCGGCGGCCAGCTCCAGATTCGACAGCGCTGCATTGCGCTGCAATAGCTCAAGCAGCCGCAGGTCTGTGCGATCAAGTTCGAACTTGTTGGCGAAATTTTCAGCCACTCACTTAGGTTCTATTGGCGTTTTTGTCGACCCGTGAATTATGAACGACCATATATTCCATTGTCGTGATGTTTTTGAACCCATTGATCACGCCTTGATCACTAGCATCGCGCCTCCCCAGTACCTCAGTCAGGCAAAACCATGTGTGGCATCGTCGGCGCCGTCAGCACCCGCAACATCGTTCCCATCCTCATTGAAGGCCTGAAGCGGCTGGA
>JANOXU010000078.1:0-10111 GCA_031418595.1 Burkholderiales bacterium | reverse complement strand
CCCTTGGCTTTGGTGGAGGTAAGCGGGATCGAACCGCTGACCTCTTGCATGCCATGCAAGCGCTCTCCCAGCTGAGCTATACCCCCGTCAAGAAGGGCCACACACTGATCAGGAAAGACGAAGATTATAGCCGCAACTATGACGCTGCCCGCAAACGCTCGAGCACCGTGATGCGAGAGAACAGCGCCAGCACCGCATCGAGCGAAGGTGTTTGCGCACGGCCGCACACCAGCACGCGCACGGCGGGCGCCAGTTGCGGCATCTTCAGCCCGTGCTGCGCCAACGTGGCTTTGATGGCCGTTGCAATGCCAACGCTGTGCCATTCGCATTCGGCTAACTTCAGGCTCAAGGTGCTCAGCGCGGGCAACACAACGGGCGTGACATGCGCTTGCAGGTCTTGCGCACTGGGCGACACCGCTGCGTGGTACATGGTCAGCCAGTCAGTGATCTCAACCGTTGTTGCACAGCGGTCTTTGAACAACTCGATCATGCTTGGCATGGTCGCGTTGTCGTGCACCACGATGCCCTGGCGTTCGAGCTCCTGCTGCACCAGGGGCATCAAGGCCTCATTGGCCATGGCCTTGATGTGCTGCGCATTCACCCAACGCAGCTTGGCTTCGTCGAACTGCGCCGCGCTGCGGCCCAGGTGATCAAGGTTGAACCATTGCACAAACTGCTGGCGCGAAAAGATTTCATCGTCGCCATGGCTCCAGCCCAGGCGGGCCAGGTAGTTCATCACGCCATCAGCCAGGAAGCCTTCGTCACGGTACTGCGTCACCGGCTTGGCACCGTGGCGCTTGCTCATTTTTTCGCCGTGCTCGTTCAGCACCGTGGGCAGGTGGGCGTAAACCGGCACGGCCTTGCCCAGGGCCTGGAAGATGTGGATCTGGCGCGGTGTGTTGTTGACATGGTCGTCACCGCGAATGACATGCGTGATGGCCATGTCGATGTCGTCCACCACCACGCAGAAGTTGTAGGTGGGCGTGCCGTCGGGGCGGGCGATCACCAGATCATCAAGCTCGTCATTGCTGAAGGCCACGCGGCCCTTGACCTTGTCGTCCCACGCCACCTCACCGCACTGCGGCGTTTTGAAGCGCAGCACCGGCTGCACACCGGGCGGCAGCGCGGGCAAGGTCTTGCCGGGCTCGGGGCGCCAGGTGCCGTCATAGCGCGGCTTTTGTTTGGCGGCGGTCTGGCGTTCCCGCAACGCGTCAAGCTCGGACGTGCTCATGTAGCAGGGGTAGGCCGTGCCGGCATCAACGAGTTGCTTGAGCACCTCGCGGTAGCGCGGCATGCGCTGCATCTGGTAGTAGGGGCCTTCGTCATGATCCAGGCCCAGCCAGGCCATGCTTTCGAGGATGGCGTTCACCGCCTCTTGCGACGAGCGCTCGACATCGGTGTCTTCGATGCGCAGGATGAACTGGCCGCCCGTGGCGCGCGCAAAGGCCCAGGGGTACAGCGCCGAGCGGATGTTGCCCAGGTGAATGAAGCCAGTGGGGCTGGGCGCAAAGCGCGTGCGGGTGGGCTTGGGCATGGTCGTCATGCCGAAACCGCGGCCAGAGCCTGCGCCAAATCGTCTTGCAGGTCTTGCACATCTTCCAGACCCACGGCCACGCGGATCAGCCCTTGCGTGATGCCGGCCTCTTGACGCTGCCCTTCACTCAAGCGGCCGTGCGAGGTGGTACCGGGGTGGCAGATGCTGGTTTTGACATCACCCAGGTTGGTGGTGATGGAACACACCTGCGTGGCATCGATCACCTTGAAGGCACGTTCGCGCATGGCTTCTGTGCTGCGGCCACCCACGTCAAACGCCAACACCGCGCCGCCGCTGCCACCTTGCTGGCGCATCGCCAACGCATGCTGCGGGTGGCTCGGCAGCCCGGGGTAGTGCACCCGCACCACCTGCGGCTGCTCACTCAACCACTGCGCCAACTGCAAGGCGCGTGCGCTGTGCGCGGGCATGCGCACCGAGAGTGTTTCCATGCCCTTCAGCACCACCCAGGCATTGAAAGGCGAGAGCGTCAGCCCGGCTGACTTCATGAGCGGGTACATCTTGGTCTTCAGCAGGTCAGCCGGCCCGCACAACGCGCCGGCGATCACCCTGCCCTGGCCATCCAGATACTTGGTGCCCGAGTGCAAGACGAAGTCGGCGCCGAAGACCACCGGGCTTTGCAAGGCCGGCGAGCAAAAGCTGTTGTCGATGGCGAGCAAGGCGCCGCCCTGGTGCGCAATTTCGGCCAGCGCTGCGATATCGCACACGTCGGTGAGCGGGTTGGTGGGCGACTCGGCCAACAGCAGCTTGGTGTTGGGCCGCATGGCAGCCTGCCATTGCGCCAAATCGGTTTGCGAAACGAAGGTGGACTCCACTCCGAACTTGCCCATATCGGTTTGAATCAAGCGCATCGTGGTGCCGAACACGCTGCGCGAGCAGACCACGTGGTCGCCTGCCTTCAACAAGCCCATCAATAGCAACAGGTTTGCCGCCATGCCGCTGCTGGTGCCGATGCAGGCGCCGGTGCCTTCCAGCGCAGCCAGGCGGCGCTCCATCATCATCACCGTGGGGTTACCGAAGCGGGCGTAGGTGAACGACTCTTCTTCGTCGGCAAAACGGCGCGCCGCCGTGGCCGCATCAGGCTGCACGAAGCTGCTGGTCAGGAACAAGGCCTCGGAGTTCTCGCCCCACTGCGAACGCGGCAGCCCTTCGCGCACGGCCAATGTGTCGCGCCGCACCGTGCTGGGCAGCGTCACGCGGGGCAGCATTTTCTTTTCATCAGTCATGCCTGAGAGTCCTCCGCACCCTGCAAGGCCAGGCGGGAATGGCTGCTGGGGTCGTTGCTGCTGGCCGCCTGGTCGCGCTGGCGGCGCATCACGGCGAATTCATCGACCGATATGTCGCCGGTGATGTAGTGGCCGTCGAAGCACGAGGCATCGAAGCCATCGAGCTTCGGGTTCAATGCCTTGATCACGCGCTTCATGGCATCAACGTCTTGATAGATCAACGCGTCGGCGCCGATGAACTGGCGAATCTCATCGGCCGTGCGGCCAAACGCGATCAGCTCTTCATGGGTGGGCATGTCGATGCCGTACACATTGGGGAAACGCACCGGCGGCGCGGCCGATGCCATGTAGACCTTGCGCGCGCCAGCCTCGCGCGCCATCTGCACGATCTCTTTGCTGGTGGTGCCGCGCACGATGGAGTCGTCAACCAGCAAGACGTTGCGGCCCTTGAATTCAACGCCGATGGCATTGAGCTTTTGGCGCACGCTTTGCTTGCGCACGGCCTGGCCCGGCATGATGAAGGTGCGGCCCACATAGCGGTTCTTCACGAAGCCTTCGCGGTAGGGCCGGCCGATCTTCTGCGCCAGTTGCATGGCCGAGGGGCGGCTTGATTCGGGGATGGGAATCACCACGTCGATGTCGCTCGGCGCCAGGGTGTTGATGACGCGCTGCGCCAATGATTCACCCAGGTTCAGCCGTGCTTGGTAGACCGAGATGCCGTCCATCACCGAATCGGGCCGCGCCAGGTACACGTATTCGAAGATGCAGGGGTGCAGGCTGGGGTGCTCAGCGCACTGGCGGGTGTGTACGGTGCCTGCCATGTCAACAAACAAGGCCTCGCCGGGCGCTACATCGCGCACCAGGCGCCGGCCCGTGCCTTCAAGCGCCACCGACTCGCTGGCCACCATCAATTCGCGGCCATCAGGCCCATCGCGTTCACCGTAGACCAAAGGGCGGATGCCGAAGGGGTCGCGAAACGCCAGCAGCCCGTGGCCGGCGATCAGCGCCACCACCGCATAGCTGCCCTTCACCCGCCGGTGCACGCCGGCCACGGCGCGAAACACCGCATCGGGTGTGAGCGGCAGGTCGCGCGCGGCCAATTCGATCTCGTGCGCCAACACGTTGATCAGCACTTCGGTGTCGCTGCCGGTGTTGATGTGGCGCCGGTCGATGTCGAACAGCTCGCGCTTCAGCGCCGCGGCATTGGTGAGGTTGCCGTTGTGCACCAGCACGATGCCGAACGGCGCGTTCACATAAAAGGGCTGTGCCTCTTCTTCGCTGTAGGCGTTGCCGGCGGTGGGGTAGCGCACCTGGCCCAGGCCCACGTTGCCCGGCAAGGCGCGCATGTTGCGCGTGCGAAAGGCGTCGCGCACCATGCCGCGGGCTTTGTGCATGAAGCACTTGGTGCCTTGCATGGTGACGATGCCCGCCGCGTCTTGCCCACGGTGTTGCAACAACAGCAGCGCGTCATAGATCAACTGGTTGACCGGCCCTGCAGAGATGACGCCGACGATGCCGCACATGTTGGGTTGTCCTGTGGATGGAGCTGCGTTCGAACGCGCGCGTCAGGCTGGAAGATAACCTTGCACTTGAGCGGGCAACAAGGGCTTGAGCCCTTGCAGCACCGCATCAAGCCAACGCGCACCTTGTGACTGTTGCCAGGTGGGCGACTTTGCTGCCGGCGAGAAGTTGACCACCGTGGCCACCGCCAACAGCAACACCAGGCCGCGAAAAATGCCGAACACCGCGCCCAGCAGACGATCGACCACGCTCAGCGGCGTGGCATGAATGGCCATGCGCAGCAAGCGGCTGAGCAGCGCCCACACCACCAGGGCAGCGATGAACGCCACGGCAAAGCCGGCGGCATGGTTCATGGCCGATCCCGCTTCGCCCACCGGCAGCAGGCGTGCGACATCTACCGCCGCCCAGCGCGCAGCAAAGTAGGCCACCACCCAGCCGGCCAGCGACATCACCTCGAACACCAAGCCGCGCGCCAGGCCCACCGCCACCGAAATGGCCAGCACGGCCAGGAACACCCAGTCCAGCCAAGCCAGCTCAGGCAGGGCCAGGGGCATCACAACGCCAGCACGGACGCAGGCAGCTTCGCCTGGCGCAGGCGTGCTGCGGCCTGGTCGGCCTCGGCCCGGTTGGCAAACGGACCCACCCGCACGCGGATGCGCTGGCCGCCGCTGGTGTCCACCACCTGGGTGTAGGTCTTCAGGCCCAGTTTCTCGACCTTGCCCCGCAATTCGCGTGCGGCCGCGGCGTCGGCAAAGGCACCCACTTGCACCACCATGCGTTGGCTGGCGGCAGGTGCGGGCTTGTCAGCGTTGGCCGCCACTGCTGTGGGCGCCAGGGTATCTGGCGGCGCTGCGGCGGGCTTGGGCGCGGCCGCAGGCGGCGGCGTGGGCTTGGGGGCCGGTGTGGGTGCCGGTGTGGGTGCCGGCAGCGATGCAGGCACGTTCACCGGCGCCGCCGCCTGCGCGGGTGCCGACGCGGCGGCCCCCACTCTGGGCGCGGGCGGCGCAGGCGCTGCCACCGGCTCGGACACCACGGCCCCCGTGGCGCGCGGCCTGGGCGGCGGCGTGGTCAGCGGCGGGCTTGCGTCTTTACGTGGGATCTCGATGGCAATGTCCACCGGAATCGGGCGCGGCTGGGTTTCGAACAGGAGCGGGAAACCGACCACGCCAGTGCCCAGCAACACCGCCGCGCCAATCAAGCGGCGCCGCGCACTGGTGCGGGCGAGCTGCACCACGGTGGCGTCATCTTGGGGCGTGGCGGCTTGAGGCTGGCGTTTGAAAAGTGAGAGCACGGCGATCGAGGGGGGTGCCACGCCGGCGTCTCAGCTGGGGGCAGTGAGATGCGCCGCGGCCATCTTGGGCAGGCCGTCTTTCAGCACGCCACCCACGGTGAGGAACGAGCCGAAGACAACGATTCTATCCACCGCCTGCGCGTCAACCAGGGCCGCGGCCAGGGCCTGCTGTGGGCTGGCATGGCAATGCACGGGCACGGCGCGCGCACCGTTCACCGTGCGCACCACCTGGGCCAGGTCGGCGGCACTGGCCGCGCGCTCAAGCGGCAAATCAGTGCAGTGCCAACTGTCGACCAACGGCGCGATGTGGCGCAGCAAGCCGGCCAGGTCTTTGTCATGCATGGCGCCGAACACGGCATGGGTACGCGGGAAGTAACCCATCTGGTCGAGGTTGCGCGCCAGCACGGCCACCGCTTGCGGGTTGTGGGCCACGTCGAGCACCAGGGCCGGTTGTCCGGGAATGATTTGGAAGCGCCCAGGCAGATCCACCGTGGCCAGACCCACGCGCACCGCCTGCGCGGTGATGGGCAGGCGGTCGCGCAGTGCTTCAAACGCGGCCAGCACGCCGCTGGCATTGAGCAACTGGTTGGCGCCGCGCAGTGCCGGGTACGCCAGGCCGGTGTAGCGCCGCCCGCGGCCGGACCAGGCCCACTGCTGGCGGTCCCCACCGTGGTTGAAGTCGCGCCCGGCCAGCCACAGGTCGGCTTCCACCTGCTGCGCATGCTCGACCACGCTGCGCGGCGGCAGCGGGTCGCCCACGTTGGCCGGCTTGCCCTTGCGCATGATGCAGGCCTTCTCGTAGCCGATGGCTTCGCGGTCGGGGCCCAGGTATTCGGTGTGATCCAGGTCAATGCTGGTGAGCACGGCGCAATCGGTGTCGAAGATGTTGACCACGTCCAGCCTCCCGCCCAGGCCCACTTCGAGGATCACCAGATCCAACGGCGCCGCGGCCAGTGCCCGCGCGATGGCCAGGAAGGTGAATTCGAAGTACGTCAGCGTGATGTCGCCGCGCGCCGCCTCCACCGCCGCAAAGTGCGGCAGCAGCGCCTGGGCGTCGATGTTGCGCCCGCCGATGCGGCAGCGTTCTTCAAAGTGCACCAGGTGCGGTTTGCTGAACAGCCCCACCCGATACCCCGCCTGCAAGGCAATCGCTTCGAGCATGGCGCAGGTGCTGCCCTTGCCGTTGGTACCGGCCACGGTGATCACCGGCACGTTGAAGACCAGGCCCAGGCGGTCGCGCACGGCGGCGCCCCGCGCCAGCGTGAAGTCGATGCTCGTGGGGTGCAGCCGCTCGCAATGGGCGAGCCATTCGGCCAGGGTGGCGGGGGTGGTCATGAGGGGTCTGGCAGCGTGATATCGGTGCCGGCCGCGGCGCGCGCGTCAAGCCACGGCATCGGCGCCTTGGCGCTGCAGCATGGCCAGCATGCGGGCGATGGTTGGCCGCAGTTGGCGGCGGTCGACGATCATGTCCAGCGCACCCTTGGTGATGAGCAATTCGCTGCGCTGAAAGCCTTCAGGCAGCTTTTCGCGCACCGTGTTTTCAATCACCCGCGGCCCGGCAAAACCGATCAGCGCCTTGGGCTCGCCGATCACCACATCGGCCACGAAAGCAAAGCTGGCCGACACGCCGCCCATGGTGGGGTCGGTGAGCACGCTCACATAGGGCAAACGGGCCTTGGCCAGGCGCGTGAGCGAGGCGTTGGTCTTGGCCATCTGGAACAGGCTGAACAGGCCTTCTTGCATGCGCGCGCCACCGCTGGCGGCGAAGCTGATGAACGGCACTTTCTGTTCGATGGCGGCTTCAACGCCGCGCACGAAACGTTCGCCCACCACCGAGCCCATCGAGCCGCCCATGAAGTCGAACTCAAAGCACGCCACCACCACCGGCACGGTCATGACCGCGCCACCCATCACCACCAGGGCGTCGGTCTCGCCGGTGCTTTCGAGTGCTGCCTTCAGGCGCTCTGGGTACTTCTTGCTGTCGCGGAACTTCAGCGCATCGACCGGCAGCACTTCCTGGCCGATCTGGTAGCGGCCTTCGGGGTCGAGAAAGCTGTCGAGCCGGCCGCGCGCGCCGATGCGCAGGTGGTGGCTGCACTTGGGGCAGACGTTGAGGTTTTCTTCGAGGTCGGTCTTGTACAGCACCGTCTCGCATTCGGGGCACTTGATCCACAGCCCCTCGGGCACCGTGCGGCGCTCGCTGGGGTCGGTTTGCTGCATCTTTGATGGCAGCAACTTCTCAAACCAACTCATTGCGGCACTCCTTCAACCTAGAAATGGCAGTTGGACGCGCCCGAGTGGGCCGTGATGCGGTGCGCTGGCAAGGCGCGACGACGACGCGGGCTCATGCCCGCTAGGAGAAGCAACGCCGCCAGCGTGCCGCAGCGCGGCTCAATCGGGTGCGTAGCGCGGTCACTCAAGAGGTGTCGCTTGTCGTGGTCACCAATACCAATATTCATGTGATGTTGCCTGCGGAGGTAAGCGGTCAACTGCCGTTTCTAGGTTCACCGGGCAGTTCGTCCAAGGCGGCGCGGATCTCGCTCATGAACGCCTGCGCGGCCTGCGCAGCCTGCGCACGCGAACTGGTTTCAAGCATCTGCACCAGGCGCGAACCTATCACAACCGCATCAGCCAATCGGCCCACGGCTTGCGCGGAGGCCGCGTCGCTGATGCCGAAGCCCACGCCCACCGGCAGGTGCACGTGGCGGCGAATGCGCGGCATCATGGCCGCCACGCCTTGCACATCGAGGTGGCCGGAGCCGGTCACGCCCTTCAGCGCGACGTAGTAGACATAACCGCTGGCCACACGCGACACCTGCTCAATGCGCGCGTCGGTGGAGGTGGGTGCGAGCAGAAAGATCAAATCCAGCCCTGCCCGCTTGAGTTCGGCGGCGAAGGTTTCGCATTCCTCGGGCGGGTAGTCCACCACCAGCACGCCATCCACCCCGGCGGCTGCCGCGTCGCGCGCAAAGCTGCCGCTGCCATGGCGCTGGGCATAGCGCTCCACCGGGTTGGCATAACCCATCAACACCACTGGCGTGGCGTTGTCGCGCTGGCGGAATTCGGCCACCGCGGCAAACACCTGGCTCAAGCCGACACCGCGCTCCAACGCCCGCTGCGAGGCGCGCTGGATCACCGGCCCGTCGGCCATGGGGTCGGAGAACGGCACGCCCAGTTCAATCACGTCGGCCCCGCCGGCCACCAGCGCATGCATGATCTCGGCGGTGGCGTCAGCGAACGGGTCGCCGGTGCAGATGTAGGGGATCAGCGCCTTGCGGCCCTGGGCCTTGAGGCCGTTCAAGCGCGTGGCGATGCGGGTCATTTGGAGGCCTCCGTCCTGCGGACTGCGGTGCGAGCTCCTTCGGGCGGCCGGGCGGAGCTCATTTGCGCACCTCCACCACAGCACCCTTGAGCGCCTGGCCCTGGCACGACGGCCGGCAAAAGAAACTGGCGCCGGACAGGTCGGCCACCGTGCCGATGTCTTTATCGCCCCGGCCCGACAGGTTCACCAGCAAATGCTGGTCTGGCTTCATCGTGGGCGCGAGCTTCATCGCGTAAGCCACGGCATGGCTCGATTCGAGCGCCGGAATGATGCCTTCGGTGCGGCACAGGTGGTGAAACGCGGCCAGCGCTTCATCGTCCGTGATGGCCACGTACTCGGCACGGCCGATGTCATGCAGGTGCGCATGCTCGGGGCCGACGCCGGGGTAATCCAGGCCGGCCGAGACCGAGTGTGTTTCAGTCACCTGGCCGTTGTCGTCTTGCAGCAAATAGGTGCGGTTGCCGTGCAGCACGCCGGGCGAGCCGCCGAGGATGGACGCCGCATGCTTGCCGCTTTGCAGGCCCAGGCCGGCGGCCTCCACACCAATCAGCCGCGTCGCCTCAAGCGGGATGTATGGATAGAACAGGCCCATGGCGTTGCTGCCGCCGCCCACACAAGCGATCACCGCGTCGGGCTGGCGCCCGGCCATGGCGGGCATTTGCACCAGGCACTCTTCGCCGATGACCTTTTGAAAGTCGCGCACCATCATCGGGTAAGGGTGCGGGCCGGCCACGGTGCCGATGATGTAGAACGTGTTCTCCACGTTGGTGACCCAGTCACGCAAGGCTTCGTTCAGCGCATCCTTCAAGGTCTTGCTGCCCGACTCCACCGGCACCACGGTGGCACCCAGTAATTTCATTCGGTAGACGTTGGGCGATTGGCGCTTGATGTCCTCACTGCCCATGTAGACCACGCACTCCATGCCATAGCGCGCGCAGATGGTGGCCGTGGCCACGCCGTGCTGGCCGGCGCCGGTTTCGGCAATCACCCGCGGCTTGCCCATGCGCTTGGCCAGCAAGGCCTGGCCGATGGTGTTGTTGACCTTGTGCGCGCCGGTGTGGTTCAAGTCTTCGCGCTTGAGGTAGATCTGCGCGCCGCCGAGTTCGCGGCTCATGCGCGCGGCGTGGTAAATCGGGCTGGGCCGGCCCACGAAGTGCGCCAGCTCGTAGTTGAATTCGCGCTGGAACTCGGCGTCTTGC
>JANOXU010000077.1:0-35635 GCA_031418595.1 Burkholderiales bacterium | reverse complement strand
CTTCGGCTCGCCGGGCATCGGCACTTCAGTGCACGTGAGCGGCGAGTTGTTCAAGTCACTCACCGGCACGACCATGACCCATGTCCCGTACAAGGGCCGGCAGTTTGCGATACCTGATTTGGTGGGCGGGCAGATCCAGGTGATGTTCGACAACATGCCCTCGGCCTTGCCGATGGCCAAGGACGGCAAGATCCGCGCCCTGGCGCAAACCACCGCCAAGCGCTCGGCCGCCGCGCCCGACGTGCCCACCGTGGCCGAGACCGTGCCCGGCTTCGAGGCCACCACCTGGTTTGCCATGTTCGCGCCAGCCGGCACGCCGCGCGACGTGGTGGAGCGCATCAACGCCGAAATGGTGCGCGTGTTCAAGCTGCCCGATGTGCAGGACAAGCTGAAGACCCTGGGGCTGGAGCCGTCGATCTCCACCCCCGACGAGCTGGCGCGCTACCAGGCCAGCGAGATCGTGAAATGGGCCAAGGTGGTGAAGGATTCCGGCGCCAAGGCGGAATAAGTTAACTGGGCTGATAAGCCAGGCGCACGTAGATCGGCGCAAAGGCTTCGGCCTGGGTCACTTCGAGCAGGCGTTCGCGCGCCAGCTCCAGCAGGGCAATGAAGGTCACCACCAGCACGGCCTGGCCGCGCTGGGCATCGAACAGGTCTTGAAACTCGACGAAGCGCTGGCCTTGCAGGCGCTTCAACACGATGCTCATGTGCTCGCGCACCGACAGCTGCTCGCGCGTGATGGTGTGGTGCTGGTTGAGCTTGGCGCGCTGCAAGATGTCTTGCCAAGCGGCGCGCAGGTCAGCGGGGCTCACCTCGGGTTCGCGCAGCGCCGCGGTGCTTTCCACCGCCACCTGCGCGCGCAGGAAATCGCGGCCCAGCACCGGCAAGGCATCGAGCCGCGCCGCGGCCAGCTTCATCTGCTCGTATTCCAGCAAACGGCGCACCAGCTCGGCGCGAGGATCTTCGGGCTCGGCGCCGGTGGCCACCTTGCGCGCGGGCAACAGCATGCGCGACTTGATCTCGATCAGCATCGCCGCCATCAGCAGGTATTCGCTGGCCAGCTCGAGGTTGTGCTTGCGAATCTGGTTGACGTAGTCGAGGTACTGGCGCGTCACGTCGGCCAGCGGGATGTCGAGGATGTTGAAGTTCTGCCGCCGGATCAGGTACAGCAGCAAGTCCAGCGGGCCTTCGAAGGCCTCGAGAAAGAGCTGCAGTGCATCGGGCGGGATGTACAGGTCGTGCGGCAGCTTGAACAGCGGCTCGCTGTAGATGCGTGCCAGGGCCACGGTGTCCACCACGTCGGGCACGGGCGGTGCGGCCTCACCCAATTCGGGCAGCGCCTCCAGCACAGAAGACAGGGTCACCTCTGCGCGCGCGCGTCAACGCGACGGGCTGTGATAGACGTAAGGCTGCTGCGCCACCGTGGCCGCGCGCTCGTCGGCTTGGGCCTGGCGATCGACCAGCTTGTCCCACAACAAGGCGCGGCCGGCGCGTTGTTCGGCTTCGAGCGTGGGGCGCTTGGCCTTCAGTTCTTCAATGAACAGCGTGGTTTCAGATTTGTACGGCGTGCGGGCGAAGAACGGCATGGCGGGCCTGGGAGGTGTGCAGGGCAGAATGGCAGCCCTTGCAGTTTAACCGGGGGCATCCATGCGATTTGCGGCCTTGTTGATGGTCTTGGTGGCTGGCCTGTGGCTGGCGGCCTGCGACCAGAAGCGAATCGAAAAACTGGAAGAAGGCGTGTCCACCGAGGCCGACGTGCGCAAGCAATTCGGCGAGCCGGTGGCCATCTTCAATGAAGCCGGTGGTGGCCGCACGTTTGAGTACCCGCGCCAGCCAGAAGGTGCCACCAACTACTTCATCACCATCGGCCCCGACGGCAAGATGAGCGCGCTGCGCCAGGTGCTCACCGATGCCAACTTTGCCAAGGTGAGCAAAGGCATGGACAAGGCCGAAGTGCGCAAGCTGCTCGGCCGCCCGGCCAAGACCATGCCCTTTGCGCTGAAGAAAGAAGAGGTGTGGGACTGGCGCTACCTGGCGGGCCAGCAAAAGCGGCAGTTCAGCGTCACCTTCGACCAAGACGGCAAGGTGATCACCAGCGCCACGCACGACGACCCCGGCGCCACCACGGGCGACGGGCCGACGAACTGATCACGGCCGATTCGGATTCACCTGGCCGACCGCTTCGGCCACGGTGGGCACGATGTTTTCCGCGCCGATGGTGGCCTCGAAGCCGGCACGCCGCATCAAGCTCAGCGGCTGCGGGTTAACGTTTGCAAACACCAGGCCGATGCCGCGCTTGGACAGGCTGCGGTGCAGTTGCTCCAGGGCATCGAGGCCCGAGGTGTCGAGCAAGACCATGCGGTGCATCTCCAGCACCACGGCGCGTGTACCAGGCGGCAACTGCTCGGCCAGCACCTCGATCTTGCCCACCGCGCCGAAGAACAGCGAGCCGAAGAGTTCAAACACATGCACGCCCGGTGGCATGTCGCTGCCCTCGCGCGGCTGCACTTTGAACAAGGTGCTCATGCGGTAGATGAAGAACGCGCAGGCCAGCACCAGGCCCACTTCCATGGCCACGGTCAGGTCGAAGATCACGGTGAGCAAGAAGGTGCCCACCAGCAGCGTGCTGTATTGCAGGCTGAAGCGGCGCAGCCGCGCGAACTGGCGCCACTCGCCCATGTTCCAGGCCACGAATAGCAGGATGCCCGCCAGCGCGGCCAGCGGCACATGCAGCGCCAGCGGTGCGGCCACCAGCACGATGAGCAGCAACGCAATGGCATGCACGATGCCGGCCACGGGCGAGGTGGCGCCGGCGCGCACATTGGTCATGGTGCGCGCGATGGTGCCGGTGGCGGGAATGCCGCCGAAGAACGGGGTGACGATGTTGGCCAGGCCCTGCGCCATCAGTTCCTGGTTCGGGTCGTGGCGCGGCTGGTCGATCAGGTTGTCGGCCACGCGCGCGCACAGCAGTGACTCGATGGCGCCGAGCAGCGCGATCGTCAGCGTGGGAATCAGCAACTGCTTGACCGAACTCCAACTGAACTCGGGCAGCACGAACGCGGGCAGGGCCTGGGGAATGCCGCCGAAGCGCGAGCCGATGGTTTCAACCGGCAGGCCCCACCACACCGTGGCCAGCGTGGCGCCCACCAGCGCCACCACCGTGCCCGGCAGGTGCGCGGCGATGCGCCGGGCGCGGGCGGCCAAACCGCTGGGTGCAACGGGCATGGCATAGGCTTTCGGCCACAGCACCACCACCGCCAGGCAAGCCAGCCCCATGGCCAGGGCCACCGGGTTGAAGCTCGGCGCGTGTTGCCACATCACGCTGATTTGTGCAAAGAAGTCTGCCGGCAGTTTTTCAATGCGCAGGCCGAACAGGTCTTTCACCTGCGACAAGCCCACCAGCACCGCAATGCCGTTGGTGAAGCCGATGACGATGGTGACCGGCACATAGCGCACCAGCACGCCGAGCTTCAGCGCGCCCAGCACGAACATCAACATGCCGGCCAATATGGTTGAGATGAACAGGTTGGCCAGGCCGTAGCGTTCGATGATGCCGTAGACGATGACGATGAACGCCCCGGCCGGCCCGCCGATCTGCACCTGCGAGCCGCCCAGCGCCGAGATGATGAAGCCGCCGATGATGGCCGTGAACAAGCCCGCTTCAGGCTTCACGCCCGAGGCAATGGCAAAGGCCATGGCCAGCGGCAGCGCCACGACGCCCACGGTGAGGCCGGCAACGATGTCGGTGAACAGGCGTGCGCGGGTGTAGCCGTTCAGCGCATCGAGCAAGCGCGGCCTGAAGCCGAGCCAGGCAAGGGGGTTCTTCACCGAGGCGCGTTCAATTCAACAGTGGCCGGCCGAGCAAGCGCTGCAGCACGTTCAATGGCGCCGTTTGCGGCGCTTGCAACGCGGCCGCCGGCAAGGTGAAGGTTTGTTCCAGCATGAACTGGCCGCTCATGGCGGCGTGCAGCACCTGGTCGCTGTACACCACCCAGGTGCTGCCGGGCAAGAAGTGCACATGCTGCTGCGGCGCGCTGGCCTGGTAGGCGGCGTCGGCCTTGGCACGGTCGTGCAGATGCAGCATGTAATGGTCATATGCACTTCGACGTGACTTGGTGATGTGCAGCGCATGCAGCGCCCAGGCCGCGCCTGGCAGCGGCGCCGCGATGCGCGGCAAGAAACGCTGCGCAAAGCATTCAAACGGCTCGCCCACGCGCCAATGCCGCGCCTGGCCGGCAGGGTGGATGTTGCTGAACACGCGCAACAGGCGTTGGCCATGGGTGGGGTTGGAGGGGAAGGCGTCGACATGCAGCCGCGTGTCGTCTTGGCGCCAACTGGTGGCGCGGCCCTCAATGGGCAGCGGCCGGTATGAGGTGTTGCCCAGGCTCAGCGCGCCGCGGTAATGCGGGAACAGGCGTTCGACCAGCGCGCCGGCGTGGCTGCGAAAGCGCGCCACCAAGGCCTGCAAGGCGGCCTGCTCGGACGCGCTGCCGGCCGCGCCGCGCAAAGCATCATCGCGCCCGCGCAGGCTGATGTTCTTGGCCTGGCCGTCGGCAAACCTCACGTTCAACAGGCTGGCTTCGTCGCCGTGCAAGGCAAACGCCAGGTGCGCAAAGTGCAGCACCTGGCCGGCCTCAACCACCGCCTCCACGCCGTGGGTGGCAGCGCCGGGCTCGCCCTGGCGCCAGGCGGTGTCGTCATAGCGCGTGAGGGCTTCTTCCACGGCGCATCAACGCACGCGCAAGCCCGGCACCGCGCCCGGCCAGGGTTCCAGCACGTAGACGCCGGGGTGGGCGCCTTCGTCGGCATGCGAGGCCGCCAGCACCATGCCTTCGCTGACACCGAACTTCATCTTGCGCGGCGCCAGGTTGGCCACCACCACCGTGAGCTTGCCCACCAGATCTTCGGGTGCATAGCCGCTTTGAATGCCGCTGAAGACATTGCGCGTGCGGCCCTCGCCCACGTCTAACGTTAACTGCAAGAGCTTGGTGCTGCCGGCGACCTTCTCAGCGGCGACGATGCGCGCCAGGCGCAGGTCGATCTTGCTGAAATCATCGATGTTGATGGTGGGCGCCACGGCCTCGCCGCCCGGCAGCACGGCGGTTTCGCCGGCTCCGGCGGCGGGTTCGAACAAGGCATCGAGCAATTTTTCGTCCACGCGCTGCACCAGATGCTTGTACTCGCCGATGCGGTGCGCGCCCAGGCTGCGCTGGGCATCGTGCCACTGCATGGCGCCGACTTGCAGGAATTGCTCGACCAGCGCAGCCAGCCGCGGCAGCACGGGTTTGAGGTAGACCGTCAGCACGCGAAAGGCCTCGATGCACACCGTGCACACATCGTGCAAAGCGGTGTTGTTCTCGGGCTTCTTGGCCAGCTCCCACGGCTTGTTCTGATCAACGTATTCATTCACCCGGTCGGCCAGCAGCATCACCTCGCGCAGCGCACGGCCGAACTCGCGCTCCTCGTACAAGCGTTGCAGCTCGCCAGCCTGGGCGCGCAAGCCGTCGAGCAGCACGCGGCCTTCCACCCCGACATCGGCCGACAAATGGCCCTCGAAGCGCTTGTTCAGGAACCCCGCCGCGCGGCTGGCGATGTTGACGTACTTGCCCACCAAATCAGCATTCACCCGGGCCATGAAATCTTCGCCGGTGAACTCGATGTCCTCCACGCGCGAACTGAGCTTGGCCGCGATGTAGTAGCGCAGCCAATCCGGGTTGAGGCCGAGTTCCAGGTACTTCAGCGGCGAGATGCCGGTGCCGCGGCTCTTGCTCATCTTTTCGCCGCCCACGGTGATGAAGCCGTGCACGAAGATGCGGTCGGGCGTCTTGCGGCCGCTGAACTTCAGCATCGCCGGCCAGAACAGGGTGTGGAAGGTGACGATGTCCTTGCCGATGAAGTGGATCTGCTCCACGGCGGGGTCGGCCAGGTAGGCCTCGAAGTCCTGGCCGGTGCGCGCGAATAGGTTCTTCAACGACGCCAGGTAGCCCACCGGCGCGTCGAGCCAGACGTAGAAGTACTTGCCCGGCGCGTCTGGAATCTCGATGCCGAAGTACGGCGCGTCGCGGCTGATGTCCCAATCGGCCAAGGTGCTGGCCTGGCCGTGTTCACCACCGCTGAACCATTCGCGCACCTTGTTCGCCACCTCGCTTTGCAAGCGGCCGTCTTGCGTCCAGGCCTTTAGGTATTCAACACAGCGCGGGTCGCTCAAGCGGAAGAAGAAATGCTCGCTGGTCTTGAGCACGGGCGTGGCACCGGTCAGCGCCGAGCGCGGGTGCTTCAGTTCGGTGGGTTGGTACACGGCGCCGCACTTTTCGCAGTTGTCACCGTACTGGTCTGGTGCGCCACAGCGCGGGCATTCGCCCTGGATGTAGCGGTCGGGCAGGAACAGGCCTTTGACGGGGTCGAAGAACTGCTCAATTTCACGCCGCTCGATCAGGCCATTGGCACGCAGCGCGCGGTAGATGTCTTGCGCCAGGGCGTGGTTTTCAGGCGCGTCGGTGCTGTGCCAGTTGTCGAAGCTGATGCCAAAACCATCGAGATAAGGCGCGCGCCCGGCGGCCACTTCAGCCACGTAGGCCTGCGGTGTGGTGCCGGCTTTTTCGGCCGCGATCATGATCGGCGCGCCGTGCGTGTCGTCAGCGCAAACGAAGTTCACCTCGTGGCCCAGCATGCGCTGGAATCGCACCCAGATGTCGGCCTGGATGTATTCCATCATGTGCCCGATGTGAAACGGCGCATTGGCGTAGGGCAGGGCGGTGGTGACGAAGAGTTTGCGGGTCATGGCGGCGTGCACGGGCAACGCAGGGGAAGGCGCGAATTCTAGGGGTCACCCTGGGGGGCTAAACTGCGCGCCGCCCTGTCTGCTGAGTGCCCCATGACCGTGATCACCGATACCCAAATGCTCGACGCCCTGAAGAGCGTCATCGACCCCAACACCGGCAAAGACTTCGTCACCGCCAAGCAGGTGAAGAACCTGCGCATCGAGGGTGGCGACATCGCTTTTGATGTCGAACTGGGCTACCCCGCCAAGAGCCAGGTGGCCGGCTTTCGCAAGGCCTTGATCAGCGCCGCGCGCGGCGTGGCGGGGGTTGAAAACGTCAGCGTCAACCTCAGCACCAAGGTTACCGCGCACGCCGTGCAGCGCGGTGTGCAGTTGATGCCCAACGTGAAGAACATCGTGGCCATTGCCTCGGGCAAGGGCGGCGTGGGCAAGAGCACCACGGCGGTCAACCTGGCGCTGGCACTGAGCGCCGAAGGCGCCAAGGTGGGCATTCTTGACGCCGACATCTACGGCCCCAGCCAGCCCATGATGATGGGCATTGAAGGCCGGCCCGAAAGCGCTGACGGCAGCACCATGGAAGCTCTGGAAAACTACGGCGTGCAGGTCATGAGCATCGGCTTCCTGGTCGATGCCGACAACCCGATGATCTGGCGCGGCCCCATGGTCACGCAGGCGCTGGAACAACTGCTGCGCCAGACCAATTGGCATGACCTTGATTACTTGATCGTCGACATGCCCCCGGGCACCGGCGACATCCAGCTCACGTTGTGCCAGAAGGTGCCGCTGACTGGCGCGGTGATCGTCACCACGCCGCAAGACATTGCCCTGCTCGACGCGAAAAAGGGCTTGAAGATGTTTGAAAAGGTCGGCGTGCCAATTCTGGGCATCATCGAAAACATGGCCGTGCACGTGTGCGAGAAGTGCGGCCACGCCGAGCATATTTTCGGCAGCGATGGCGGCAAGAAAATGGCCGAGCAGTACAGCGTTGACTACCTCGGCGCGCTGCCGCTGAACATGTCGATCCGCGAACAGGCCGATGCCGGCCGGCCCACCGTGGTGAGCGACCCCGACGGCGAAATCGCGCAAATCTACAAGGCCGTGGCGCGCCATTTGGCGGTGAAGATCGCCATCAAGGCCAAGGACTTCAGCTCGAAGTTCCCGACCATCACGGTTTCCAAAACCACATAGTGGACAGGCCCTCGGTCAACGTGGCGGTGGTGATGGAACGGGTGGCCCAGCCCAACCGTTGGGAAGACTGGCAGCACCGCGTGGTGGAGGTGGTGGCCGACGAAGGTGGCTTCGGCACCGAGCCGCGCAAGCTGCACGACGACGGCAAGCGCTCGCAGTGGCTGTTCCCGGGCCACAAGCTTGAACTCTTTGCCGACGAGTGCAAGGGCTACTTTCTCAACCTCACCTCGGGTGCGCCGGTGTGGTTTGTGATGTGGCGTGCCGATGAAGCCGACGCCTCGCTGGCGCAGCCGGTGGCGGTGAGCGTGTCGTACATCGAGGCTGACCGCTGGCTGTGCGCCGAAAGCAAGGTCGACAACACGCCGCTGCAAAGCGACTTATGCGAATGGTTGCGCGTGTTCACCAATGCCAACTTCAAGGTTGATGCGCCGCGCCGGCAACGCGCGCAGTCGTTCCTCAGTGGCGAAGAACGCGACAAGCAAGCCAAGGGCTTGAAGCTCGATGAGTGACCCGGGCGACGACAACTTCCTGGCCCGCTGGTCGCGGCGCAAGGTGCAGGGCAGACAGGGTGCGCAGCCGTTGCCGCCCCGCGCTGCCGAGCCGGCCCGAGGGCGTGAAGTGCCGCCCCAGCCTGCGCAAACTGGGCCGCTTCAGGCGCCGGCCGTGAACCAGCCCAACCCGGCCCAGCCGAGCACGCCAGCGCCATTGCCGGCGCCCACGCTGGCCGATGTGGCTCAGTTGTCGCGCGACTCCGACTACTCGCGCTTCGTGGTGCCGAACGTGGATGTGCAGGTCAAGAACGCCGCGATGAAGAAACTCTTCACCGACCCGCACTTCAATGTGATGGACGGGCTGGACGTCTACATCGACGACTACAGCAAGTTCGAGCCGATCCCGAAGTCGATGTTGCGCCAGATGGTGCAGGCCCGTTCCTTGGGCCTGCTTGACGATGAACTCGAAGAGCAAGACCAGCCCCCACCGGATAATCCAGCCGCCCATGAAGACCCTGATCTGCAACTGCAACCGCACGATGCCGCTGGACAGCCCGGCACTGATGAAAGCGTTGCCCAGCCTGGCGAGCCCGGGCAGCAGCCCGCTGACGATCCACACCACACTGTGCCGCCGGCAAGCGCCTGAATTTCAGCTCGCCGCCAAGTCGGGTGAAGACCTGCTGGTTGCCTGCACGCAGGAAAGCCGGCTGTTCCTGGCGTTGAACGAACAGACTGCGGGCTCGCCCAGCGTGGCCGAGCGGCCGATTCGTTTCGTCAACATCCGCGAAACCGGTGGCTGGTCGAAAGACGCGGCCAAGGCCACGCCCAAGATCGCTGCGCTGATCGCCGCGGCGCAGTTGCCCGAGCCCGAGCCGGTGGCCACGGCCGGCTACAACAGCGCCGGGCGCTGCCTGGTGCTGGGCGCGGTGAACGGCGCCCAAGCCGCCACGCGCGCCGCCGCCATGCTGGGCACAGGCTTGCAAGTGAGCCTGCTGCTCGAAGGCGGCGGCGCCGTGGCGCAGCGGCGTGACTTGCCGGTGCATGCCGGGCGCCTGACTCATCTGAACGGTTGGCTCGGCGCGTTTGAAGCCACCTGGTCGTCAAGCAACCCGATCGACCTGGACCTGTGCACGCGCTGCAATGCCTGCATTGATGTCTGCCCCGAAGGCGCGATCGACTTCGGCTACCAGATCGACCTGGCCAAGTGCAAATCGCACCGCGAATGCGTGCGCGTGTGCGAGGCCGCGGGCGCGATCGACTTCCAGCGCGCGCCGTTGAGCACCACGGAATCATTCGACCTGGTGCTCGACCTGCGCGCCGAGCCCGCCTTCACCCAGCATGCGCCGCCGCAGGGCTACTTCCATGCCGGCGCTGACGAGCCCAAGCTGGTCGATGCCGTGCTCAAGCTGCGCGACATGGTGGGCGAGTTCGACAAGCCCAAGTTCTTTCACTACAAGCCCAAGCTGTGCGCGCACAGCCGCAACGAGAAGATCGGCTGCACCGCCTGCATCGACGTGTGCTCGGCGCGCGCCATTCGCAGCGATGCGTCGCAAAAAGGCAAGCTCACCGGCAAGGGGCGCAGCGGCACCACGCCGGCCACGCCGGTGCTAGGTGGCCAGGGCGGCGGCATCATCGTCGAGCCGCACCTGTGCGTGGGCTGCGGCGCCTGCACCACCGTGTGCCCGAGCGGCGCGCTGGCCTATGCCACGCCGAACACGGTCGACCAAGGCAAGCTGCTGCGCACCTTGTTGACCACCTATGCCAAGGCCGGTGGGCGCGACGCGGCGGTGCTGATCCACAGCCAGGAAGCCGGCGCCGCCGCCATCGACGCCCTGGGCCGCGCCGCGCGCACCAGCAAGCAGCTTCACGGCGTGCCGGCGCGCGTGTTGCCGCTGGCGGTGTGGCACACGGCGAGCATCGGCATCGACCTGTGGCTCGCGGCCGTGGCGCTGGGGGCCAGCCAGGTCTGGGTGCTGTTGACCGAAGAAGAAGCACCCGAATACCGCCAGGCCCTGGGCGAACAGATGGCGCTGGCGCAGGCGGTGCTGGCGGGCCTGGGCTTTGCCGGCACGCACCTGCGTTTGATCGAGGCAGGCGACCTGGCAGCGCTAGATGCCGCACTGCAAGCCCCACCGGCGCAAGGCGTGGCCAAGGCGGCCACGCTGGCGCCGCAGGCCGACAAGCGCGCCACGCTCGACCTGGCGCTCGACCACCTGCTCGCGCAAGCTCCGCAAGCCGTGCCCGAGGCGGTGGCGCTGCCCGCGGCCGGCGCGCTGCTGGGCAGCCTTAACGTTGATCCCGACAAGTGCACGCTGTGCTTGTCGTGTGTCGGCGCCTGCCCCGAAGGCGCGCTGCTTGACAACCCCGACGCGCCGCAACTGCGCTTCATTGAAAAGAACTGCGTGCAATGCGGCCTGTGCGCCAAGACCTGCCCGGAAGACGCGATCAGCCTGGTGCCGCGCTTGCTGTTGGCCGATAGCGGCAAGGCGCGCAAGGCCGTGCGCGTGCTGGCGCAGGCCCAGCCCTATGCCTGCATCCGCTGCGCCAAACCGTTCGGCACGCTCAAGGCCATTGAGGCCATGATCGGCAAGCTGGCCGGCCATTCGATGTTCCAGGGCGCCGCTTCTGAGCGGCTGAAGATGTGCGGCGATTGCCGCGTGATCGACATCCACACCAACCCCAACGAAACCAGGATCACCGACCTGTGACGCCCGATCACCTGCCACCGCCTTCAGCCATTGCCTTCACCAGCCGCGACGAAGGCGAAGAGCTGCAACGCGCCGAGCTGTACGGCTTGCTGGCACGGCTGTGGCTGGCCCCGCCCGATGCTGAACTGCTGCAGCAATTTGCCGTGGCCGTGACCGAAGCGCCGACACCCGGCTCATTTCTCGAAGCACCCTGGCAAGACCTGGTGGCGGCGTTGCGCGCCAGCAGCGTGGCCGCGGCGGCGCAGGAGTTCGACGCCTTGTTCGTGGGCATCGGCAAGGCCGACGTGCTGCTCTATGCGTCACACCACCTGAGCGGCACGTTGAATGAAAAGCCGCTGGTGGCGTTGCGCACCGACCTGGCTGCGCTGGGCCTGACGCGCGACGCCGCGGCCAGCGAGACCGAAGACCACCTGTCGTTCATCTTCGAGGTGATGCGCTACTTGATCGCCGGCGACGATGTGGCGGTGTGCAACCTGGAGCGCCAGCGCCAGATCTTTCGCACCCACCTGCAACCCTGGGTGGCCGACTCGCTGTGCGCTGCCGTGCAAACGCATCCGCGCGCGCAGCTCTACGCCGCGCTGGCAGCGTTCACGCGCGCTTTCATGGAAGTGGAAGCGCAAGGCTTCGACATGATCGAGTAGGCGCGCCGCCCAGCGGGCCGCGGCCGTCAGACCAGGGTGGCGAGAGCCGCTGTGCGCAACTGTTCAATGAACGCCAGCTCAGCCGCGCCGCTTTCAAGGCAGCGCATGTCCAGGCAAAGCTGGCCGTGTTCAATGCGGCCGATCACCGGCTGCGGCAGCGCGCGCAAGGCCGCGGCCAACAGCTCGGGGAAGCGCCCCGCGCGCTTGGCGCCGAGTGCTGGGCCGATGGCGATGCACACGCTGGCCAGCAAGTCAACGGGCAGCGAGCCGCTGCCGATCTGGCTCTTGCACGGCAGCACTTGCAGCGTGGCCCGGTCGCCCAGCGCATGCACAAGCGCTGGCAGCAAACGTGCGGCCGTGGCTTCGATGTCGGCTAACGGCCGGGTGAGCAGGCGCAGCGTGGGCAGGCGCTGCGCCAGGCGATCCGGGTCGCGGTAGAGCTTCAACACCGCTTCGAGCGCGGCCAGGGTCATCTTGTCCAGGCGCAGCGCGCGCTTGAGCGGGTGGCGCTTGATGCGCGCAATGAGGCCTGAGTCGCCCACGATCAAACCGGCCTGCGGCCCGCCGAGCAGCTTGTCGCCGCTGAAGCACACGATGTTGGCGCCGGCGGCGATGGCTTGGCGCGGGGTTGGCTCAGCGGGCAGACCCCAGCGCGTCATGTCGAGCAAGGCGCCGCTGCCCAGGTCTTCGGCCAAGGGCAAGCCATGCTGGCGGCACAGCGCGGCCAGTTCGGTCATGGGCACGCTGGCGGTGAAGCCCTGGATGGCGTAGTTGCTGGCATGCACCTTCATCACCAGGCCGGTCTTGGGGCCGATGGCGGCCTCGAAATCGCGCAAGTGCGTGCGGTTGGTGCTGCCCACTTCGACCAGCTTGACGTTGGCCTGGCGCATCACATCTGGGATGCGAAAGGCGCCGCCGATTTCAACCAGCTCGCCGCGCGAAACGATCACCTCTTTCTTCGCGGCCAGCGCCGCCAGCACCAGCAGCACCGCCGCGGCGTTGTTGTTCACCGCCGTGGCGGCCGGGGCGCCGGTGAGTTCGCGCAGCAGGCCTTCGATGTGGTCGTCACGGTCGCCGCGCGCGCCGCTGGCCAGGTCGTACTCCAGGTTGGCGGGTTGACTCATTGCGGCCGCTACGGCGGCGACGGCTTCTTGCGGCAACACCGCGCGGCCCAGGTTGGTGTGCAACACCGTGCCGGTCAGGTTGAACACCGGCCGCAGATGGGGCAGTGCCTGTGCAGCCAGTTGTTTGGCGCACTCGGCTTCGAACGCAGCCACGTCAAACGCTTGAGCCGGCTCACGACGCCAGGCCTCCAGCCATTGCCGACCAACCGCGAGCGCGCTCGCGCGCCCGTGTTCCGAGATGAGCGCCAGCAAGGCCGGCCGCGCAAGCAAGACATCAAGCGAGGGCGGACGAAGGCCGGCAGCAGTCATGGTGAACGCCGCCCATCCCAGCGGCCGGCGCAGCCCGGCCCCTTCGAGCGAACACCAAGGGTCCGGCTTTGCCGGCCCAATGGTGTTGCCCCCTGAGGGGGCCGGCGAAGCCGGTAGGGGGGGAACCTTCCCCCGGCGGAAGAGGGTGGGAGTCGAACCCACCTGGAGCCGCAGAGCAGCCCCACCCGGTTTTGCAGACCGGACGCCCCACCGGGGGACGATCCTCCTCCATGCACTGCTTTTCTAGCCACCGAACATCTCACGCGCATCGCGGCGGATCTTGCGGCCCTCGGGGTCACGCTTGGTGAAACCGATCTGGTCGAAGAACTCTACAAGCGGCATTGAAAGGTGCCGGCTGATGCCACAGGCTTCGCGATAGGTCTTCACATTGAGCCGGTGGTGTTCGTCTTTGGCGGCCAGCGCCTGCGCCTGCACCGCCAGCTCGCACAGGTGCTGCGGCAGCACGAAGTATTCAACCCCTACCGCATACAGCTTGCCCATGCGCGCCAGCTTTTGCAGCAGGCGCACGGTGGGGTCGCGGTGCAGCGTGCGGTCGCGCAGCAGCAGCTCGCTGAGCTTGGGCGGGTGGATGCCGCCTTCATCGAGCCACGGTTTGATGCGCTCCCAGATTTTTTGCTCGTTGCCGAGCAGCGCGGTTTCGTGCCCCGCCAATTGCAGGTAGGGGCCGTGGCGTTGCAGCGTGCGTGCGTTGGTCAGCTCACGCACCAGCAAGGCAAAGACCGCCGCGCTGGGCTTGGCACTGAGCGCGCGTTGCAACTGTTCGAGCGTCATGCCCGGGCTGTCGGGCGCGCGCTTGTGGTGGGCGCCGAGCGCGGCGCTGATGCGGGTGGTCAACTTTTCGAGCTGTCCCGCGGCAAAGGCCAGCTTGCTGGCGCCGGCAATGACCACCCGGTGCGGCACCGCGGCCAGCACGGCCTGTTGCGCATCGGGCAGCAGGTTCCACAACGTCATGAACGGCGCCAGCTCAACGCCGCCCGGTTGCTCCAGCGCCAGCAACGCGGCCAGCGCTTCGGCCGGGGTTGGTTTTTCGAGCGCCGCCAGCACGCCCAGGCGCTGCGCCTTGCGCCGCCGCGTCAATGGCGCAAAAGCGTCGATGACGCTGCCGCCACCCAGCGTGCGCTGGGCCGATTGGTCGCGCAGGATGAAGCGGTCGCCACGCAGCGCGCCGATCGGGCGGTCGAGTTCAAGCTGCACCCATGCCGTGGCACCGGGTTCGATGGCCGCACCTTCGAGCAGCACCACGCGCGCGCCCACCGCCGCCGCGCCAAGGTGCAGGTGCACCGGCGTCCACTGCGCCAACGCCCGGACTTCACTGGCCAGGACGCGGATGCGCGCGTCCAGCCGTTGCGTGGGCGCATGCGCGGCCTCGGCAACGACCCAGTCGCCGCGGTCGATGTCGTGCTTGTCGATGCCCGACAGATTCAACGCCAGGCGCTGGCCGGCGTGGCCTTCATCGGCCGCAGCGTTTTGGGCATGCAGGCCGCGCACGCGCACGGCCTTGCCACTGGGCGAAACCAGCAGCTTGTCGCCCACGCTGACCCGGCCCGACACGGCGGTGCCGGTGACGACGCAGCCCACCCCGGGCAGCGAAAAACTGCGGTCCACTGCCAGGCGAAAGTGGCCAAGCTCATGCCGGGTTGGCAGGGCGGCCTGAGCGTGCGCGAAGTGCTGCTGCAGTGCGCCGAGCCCCGCACCGGTGAGCGCCGACACCGGCACGATGTCCGCCCCGGCCAGTGCCGTGGGGGCCAGCAGTGCGCGCACTTCGGCCGTGGCCGCGGCCAGGCGTGCATCGCTCACCAGATCGCATTTGCTCAGCGCCACCACGCCGCGCGACAGGCCGAGCAGGTCGAGGATCGCCAGGTGCTCGCGGGTCTGCGGCATCGGCCCGTCATCGGCCGCCACCACCAGCAGCACATGGTCGATGCCGGTGGCGCCGGCCAGCATATTGCGTACCAGTTTTTCATGGCCGGGCACGTCGATGAAGCCGAACACCTCGCCATCGGCCGCGGCCTGATAGGCAAAGCCCAGGTCGATGGTGATGCCGCGCGCCTTTTCCTCCTTCAGCCGGTCGGTGTCGATGCCGGTGAGCGCCTTGACCAAGCTGGTCTTGCCATGGTCGATATGACCTGCGGTGCCGATGATCAAAGCGAAGGTGCAAGGGTGGGAGTGGGGAGCGATGTTAGCGGCACAGCGCGCGGCGCTCGCACGTTCGGCCCTCGCTCGTTCATCTCCATCAGCGTGTCGAAGGCGCGCTGAAACCAGGGTTCACGGCAGGGGATCTGGATCCTCATGACCGTGGTGGTCATTGGGGTGCACGATGCCCTGCAGGTGATAGCGCTCGACCTTGCGATACAGCGTGCTGCGTGAAACGCCCAACGCGCGCGCCGCCTGGGCCAGGTTGCCGTGCACGTCTTTCACTGCACGCACGATGGCCAGGCGCTCGACTTCCTCCAGGCTCGCTGCGGGCGCTTGCTGCACGGCGCTGGAGCCGTGGCTGACCACCGCGCGCAGTTCGCTCGGTAGTTCGTCGCAGCTCACGACCGGCTCGTTCGAAGTCAGCAGCAGGCTCTCGACCACGTTGCGCAATTCGCGCACGTTGCCCGGCCATGCGTAGGCCTGCAGCCGGGCCATCACGTCGGCGCCGAAACTGCGGCAGGGCACGCCGTGGCGCTCGGCCACCTGACGGTTGAAATGCTCGGTCAGCAGGCCGATGTCGGCATCGCGTTCGCGCAGCGGCGGCACGCGGATGCGTGTCACGCTGATGCGGTGATAGAGGTCACGGCGGAATCGCCCGGCCTCGACTTCTTCAAGCAGGTCGCGGTTCGTCATGGCCAGCAGGCGCACGTCGACCCGGCGCGGCTTGGCGTCGCCCAGGCGGTACACCACACCATCTTCCAATGCGCGCAGCAGCACCGGCTGCAAATCAAGCGGCAGCTCGCCGATTTCGTCCAGACACAGCGTGCCGCCGTGCGCAAGCTCGAAACGGCCCGACCGCCCATCGTTGGTGGCGCCGGTGAAGGCACCCCGCACATGACCGAACAGTTCGCTGCCGATCAACTCCTTGGTGGTGGCGCCGCAGTTGAACGTCACAAGCGGGCCGCTGCGGTCTTCGGTGCCGTGGATGGCGCGCGCGAACAGCTCCTTGCCGACACCCGTTTCGCCTTCGATCAGCACCGCCACACGCCGCGTGCTGAGCAGGCATGCCCGGTCGATGGCTGCGCGCAGCGGCTGGCTGGCACCGACCAACCCACCGAAGCCGGCGCGCGACGCTGCGTTCTCGGCGGCCCTGCCCGCCACGTCGCTGGCCGCTGCTGCGCTGCCGCGCAGCAGCGGCAGCACGGCCATGCCCCGCGGGCGCTTGGGCACCGCCAGCAGGGCACCGATGCGCTTGCCGTCAACGTTGACCGCATGCAGCCACTCCGGGCGCAGACCCTCGGGCAGGCGACGTGCCCACTCTTCCAGGGGCCGCCCCGGTTCGAGACCCGCCAAGCTTGCGCCCAGGCTCAGTTCGATGCCTGGCAGGCTGCCCTGGATGTGAATCAGCCGCGCGTTGCGATCAATCACCAGCATGGTTGCTGCGTCCCAGCGCGCGCCGAAGTTCAGGCAGGCGTCGAACAGACATTTGTGTTCGCGGCTGGCGCGCTCGGCGAGCACGCCCTCGATCTGACGCGCTGCGGCCACAGCCAGCACGAGGTTGCTGCGCTGGTAGGTTGAAGGCGGCCCGGAAATGTCGATCACACCGATGACCTGTTCCGTGCCGGGCAGGAACACCGGCGCGGCGGCGCAGGTCCAACTCTTGATGCCTTCGCAGAAGTGTTCCGCCGCATGTACCTGCACGGGCTGGCGCATCGCCAGCGCGGTGCCGATGCCATTCGTGCCGACCGCGCCTTCGTGCCAGTTGCCGCCGCAGGTGAGGTGAATTTCCCGCGCAGCCTCGAGCGTGTGCACGTCGCCGGCAACTTCCAGCACCACGCCATGCGGGTCGGTCAACAGCAGCATCGACCCCGAGCTGGCCAGCAGATGGGCCGAGGTCATGAACAGACCCTGCGCGGCCCATACCAGGTCATCGTTGCGGCGCCGCAATTGCGCCAGGCCGTCTTCGCCGCTGGTGACAAGCTGGGCCTGGCGCGAACCCGGCGCGACACCGGCCCGCAGGCTGCGCTGCCACGACGACAGCACCAGCTTGGATACGGTGCCGAGGCTTGTCTGCCCGCCAGTGACGAAGCGTTCCCAGGCCAGCATGACCTGGCGCTCAGCGGCCGGTTCAAGCACCGGTGCGCCGCTGCGATCTGGGGCCAACTGCTGCCGGCCTGAAGCGCTGTCGAGATGGATGGAAGTCTCCTCCAACACCCGCTAGCGCTTGGCGCGCCAGACCGGCATTGCCATCGTTCTTTGTAACTGGCCGTCTTCGCGACCAGGGCACACTGCTAATTTCTCGGCACTTGATTGTCTAACACTTGTCGCGGTTGCGGCTCATCAGCCGCCATGCCAGCGTTCGCTGAACGCAGCGGCGCGAACGCCACCCAGGCCAGCAAAGCGCCGCACAGAACGGCGGCCAGTCCAATGGCCAAACGGCCCAGGCCCGCAGCGCCGTCGTCTGCCGCGTCGGCAGGCGTCAGGGCGCGCATCACGAGCCAGCCGTTCAAACCGATGATCAACAGCGTGGCGCCGGTGGCCAGGCGGCGCAGCCAAGGCGGGCTGGCAAATGCGCCCATGATGCGCGGCGCACTGGTGAAACGGATCAGCGGCACGATGGCAAACGGCAGTTGCAGGCTCAACACGACCTGGCTCAGCACCAACAGCTGCAGCACGCCGCTCTCACCGGCGGTCATGAGCACCGCCACCGCCGGCACGATGGCCAGCGAGCGCGTCAGCAGCCGGCGCTTGATGGGGCTCATCCGCAGCTTGACGAAGCCCTCCATCACCACCTGACCGGCCAGCGTGCCAGTGATGGTTGAGCTCTGCCCTGAACAAAGCAGCGCGATGGCGAATGCGGTTGATGCGAGCGTGGTGCCGAGCAGCGGCGTCAGCAATTCATGGGCCTGCTGCAACTCGTTGACGACGATGCCGCGCGAAAAGAAGGTCGAAGCCGACAGCACCAGGATCGCCGCATTGATGAAAAACGCGATGTTCAGCGCCAGCACCGTGTCGAGCAGGTTGTAGCGCAGAGCCTCGCGCTGTGCGGCCGGATTCGCGTCGATGCGCCGCGTTTGCACCAGCGACGAGTGCAGGTACAGGTTGTGCGGCATCACGGTCGCGCCGAGGATGCCGATGGCCACGAACAGGCTGGCCGAGTCGAGCCGCGGCACGAAGCCGCCGGCCACCGCGCCCCAATTCGGCTGTACCAGGAGCATCTCAACGCCCATGCAGGCGCCGATGGTCAACACCAGAACGGCGACCACCGCCTCCAGCTTGCGGATGCCGTAGTGCTGCAGCAAGAGGATCAGCATGACGTCCACGCCGGTGATCAAAGCGCCCCAGGCCAGCGGCACGCCAAACAGCAGGTTCAAGGCGATCGCACCGCCCAGCAGTTCGGCCAGGTCGCAGGCAATGATGGCGGTCTCGCACAGCAGCCACAGTGCCATCGCCACCGGTTTGGCGTAGTACGCGCGACAGGCCTGCGCCAAGTCCATGCGGCCGATGACACCCAGCCTCGCCGCCAGGCTTTGCAGCACGACCGCGATCAGGTTGGAGGCCAGCAGCACCCACATCAGTTGGTAGCCAAAGCGCGCGCCACCTTCGAGGTCGGTGGCCCAGTTTCCCGGGTCCATGTAGCCCACGCTGACCATGGCCGCCGGGCCGATGAAACCCAGCGCGCGCCAGCGGTCTGGCATGTTCATGCGCATGCGCATGTCGACGCTTTGTTCGAGGTTGGTCACAGCGGCTCCCGATTGGCGCGCTTCAACGCAGCAGTTGCTCCAGCGCCTGCCCGACGAGCACGGCGAACCCGCCGCCGGTCACGAGCAGCCCCAGCACGCGCCTGAACCAGGCGCCGCTGAAGGGCTTCACTTGCGCCCCAGCAGTTCAGCGCCGCCGCCCAGCGCCACGCCCGCCGTCGGGTCGGTGTAGTCGGGCTTCTTCGCCACCAGGGTCTGGGTGGTCAGGATCAGCCCGGCCACCGAGGCGGCGTTGCGCACCGCGCTGTAGCTCACCCGGACCGGGTCGATGATGCCGGCGGCCGCCAGATCGACGAACCTGCCGCTGCGCGCATCCAGCCCGACCCCTGGCTTGGCGTCCATCGTCTTGCGCATCACCGCCAGCGGGTCCAGGCCGCAGTTGGCGGCGATGTGGTGTGCCGGTTGGTGCAAGGCGCGCTGCAGCAGCTTGACGCCTTGCTGCACATGACCTTCAGTGCGTGAAACGACGGCGTCGAGTTCACTGGCTGCGCGCAGCAGTGCCAGCCCGCCACCGGGCACCACGCCCTCGGCGATGGCCGCGCGCGCGGCGTTGATGGCGTCTTCAATCAGATGCAGCCGGCGCTTTTGTTCGACCGGTGTGGCGCCCCCGGCCAGCAGCACGGCCGTGCCACCAGACAACTTGGCCAGACGTTCCTTGATCTTGTCGCGTTCGATGTTTTCAGGCGCCAGTTCGTACTGGCGCAGCACCTGCTGGCGCCGTGCTGCGATGAGTTCAGCGTCACCCGCGCCTGCGGTCACCACGGTTTGGTTTGACGAGATGCGCACCTGCCGCGCCTGGCCCAGGTCGCGCAACTGCACCGCACCGATGCTGCCGCCCAGGTCACGCGCGATGACGCGCCCGCCGGTCAGGATGGCCAGGTCTTCCAGCGCGGCCTTGCGCCAGTGGCCGTATTCGGGCGGGTGGATGGCGGCCACCGGCGCGCCGCCCTTGTCGCGCCAACCGAGCAGGCTGACGACGCAGGCCGGCGCGACCTCGTCGGCAATGACCAGCAGTGGCCGCTTCGATGCCGCGACCAAGGCGATGACCGCGCTCACCTCGTCAGAGGTCATCAGCCGCATGTCGGTCATCAGGATGTACGGGTTGTCCAGCACCACCTGCATCTTCTCGACGTCGGTGATCATGTGGTGCGAGAGATAGCCGCGGTCGAAGGCCATGCCGTCGACGATGTCGAGCAAGGTCTCTACCGTGGTGCCGTAGTCGACGTCGACGATGCCATCGGCGCCAACCCGCTCCAGCGCTTCAGCCACCAGCAGCCCGGTGGGGTCGTCGTTGGCGGCCACCATCGCCACCGCGCGCAGCTGCTCGCCGCCGCTCAAGGGCTTGGCGCTGCGTTTCAGTGCGGCGATGACCTCGGCCACCGCCAGCTCCAGCCCCTCCACCAGCTCGACCGGGTTGGCGCCCTTGGCTAGGCAAGCCAGACCGTCTTGCACCAGCGCGTCGGCCAGCACGGTGGCGGTGGTCGTGCCGTCGCCGGCGACCTGGTTGGTCTGCTTGGAAACTTCGCGCAGCACCTGCGCGCCCATGTTCTCGAACGGGTCTTCCAACTCGATCTCGGCGGCGATGCTGGCGCCGTCACGCGAGATGATGGGCGTGCCGATCGGGCGGTCGATGATCGCGTTCATGCCACGCGGGCCCAGCGTGCCGCGCACGGCGCGTGCCAGTTTGGCGACGCCTCTGCCCAGGGCCTGGCGCGCCTCGTCGTCGTGCAACATGATGTTCGGCATGGTTGTCTCCTGGTAGCTGTCGGGTCACACCTGGCAGGGTGCTTGCGATTCGCATGCCACCGCTCCATCTCCCTAGTCGCCTGGGAGTGTCTTGGGTGCGCCGACCGCACTGCGCGTGCGCGGCTGGTGCCTGCGTCTTGTTCTGGGACGCCATGCCGTCGGTTGGCGTCCGATCCTGGGACGCGGGCTTTCACTGAGACTGGCGAGGCGGTAGAACCTGCTTGACAGCCCCGGTCGTGAGAAACGGTCCGGTGACCTCAGCCGAATCGACGAAATCGTTTCGGTCGGGGCTGATCGTGTCGTCAGCGCGTGCTGGCGACACAGAGCAAAGCAACGTCGCGGCGGCGACCAGGCGGATGATCGGTCCGCTAAGGCAGTGCCTCAATTCGCGTCACGTCAGCCCCACTCGATCTGGCGGGCGGCGCACGATGTGGATCGGCTGCGCCACGAGATCGCGGTTGCGCACCTCGAGCAGGCCACGGCACAAAGCGCCGTTGAACTCGGCATTGACGCCAATGCGGCGCAGATCGCGCAAGTAAGCGGGCATCGCCTCGGCGGCGATCAAGCTACCCGCCGCATCGACAAAGGCTGCGCCCTGGTTGGCGCCGGCCACGACGCCGCGCCGTTCGAAATAGCGCTCGACCAGGCGCCAGCCGTCGCTATCGACAGCCAGTTCCTGGAGGGCGCCGATGTCCAGCGCAACCAGCGCCGCCGCCGTGTGACCGGCGTCGAGCAGGTGTTCCAACAGTGCCTGCTGGCGGCGCTGGAAGGCCTTCACCAGGAAGGTCTGGCGCAAGGCCTCAAGACCGCCCTGGGCATCGGCGCCGAAGGCCGCCTGGAAGCCGGCGCCATCGGCCACGCCGTCGTTGATCGTGTCGGCGTACATGTGGTCGTGCAAGCGCACCCGCACCCGCGTGACCCAGGGCAGGGCTTGCACAGCCAGGCGCATGTCGTCAGCCATCAGAAAGGCGAAGTTGGCGGCGCACCAATAGGTCGGCAGGCGAAAGGCGATGCGCACCTCGCCGTCCGGCAGCAACTCGACCGCGGTGACAAAGCCGAGCTCGGCCACCGACTCGTCGAGCTCCGGGTCCATCACCGTCGTCAGGCAGGCTTGCACCTGCTCGACGCGGTCTGGCCATACGCGGTCGGCAGCCATGCTCAGGTGGTCTCGTGGACCTGCTGCATCGTGGTCGTGTTCTTCGCTGCGGTCTTGTTCCTCTGGGCTTCCACGGCGGCCTGCTCCGGAGCGAGCAGCTTCTTTTGCGCCTCGATATCGATGCCGTAGAGCTTCGCTGCATTCAAGCCGAGGATCTTCGTCTTGGCCTCCAGATCGAGCTTGGCGCCGGTTTCCTTGCTGATGTCGTCGGGCAGCTCGAAGGCCATGAAGTCCTCGACGATCCAGTTCGGCGTCCAGATGCCGTAGTCGCTGGCGTAGAGAAGCTTGTCCGGGCCCAGAAACATCAGCAACTGCGAGATCGCGTGCGCGAAGAACTTCGGCTGGTTGTGGATGAAAGGTATGACCACGGCCAGTCCGCCATAGACGTTGGTCTCCTGGGTGGCGATCCAGGTGAAGTCGTCCAGCCGGGGCAGGCCGCAGTGTTCAACGATGAAGTTCAGGCCCTGGAAGTTGGTCGCCGCAATGTCGATGTCGGCCACGTCGAAGGCGTCACGGTCCAGCGGCAGGATCGTCGGGCCTTTGTGCACATGAATGTTCTTGACGCCCAGTTTTTCGGCGAGCGCCAGGTACTTCTCGGCCCACGGATCAGACAACTTATAGCCGCGGCTCGCGCCCTTCCATTCCGCGGTGTAGAGCTTGACGCCCTTGAGCTTGTGGGTGGCCGCCAGCTCTTCGAACGCATCAAGCCCGGCCGCTTCGTCGCGCGGGTCGAACGCGCCGTTGAGGATGAAGCGGTTCGGGTACTGCGCCTTCAACACCGCGTTCTGTTCCGTGGTGTTGAACCCGTTGACGTAGAAGTCCTTCAGGTAGGTCGGCTGGAAGATCGCCATGTCGTCGGGGCCGTCGACGAACAGGTCACGGTACATCTGCTCGGCGCCATAACGATCGAACTTCTCGCGCGTCCAGAGCTTGTCCTTCGGGGTGAGGAAGGCGTGGTAGCCGTGGAAGCAGTTGATGAACTGCTCGCCGTGCACGTTCTTCTGGTTCGCCTTGGTCGCGTCCCAGTTGTGCACGTGCCCATCGATGATGAAGATCTCTTCGCCGGATGCGGTCTTGTACATGATGTGCTGTCCTCTCAGGCGTAGGCCACGTAAGCCATCGCGGCGTTCATGTCGCCGAACAGCACGACCGTGTTTTCGTCGACAGTCACCATCCGCCCGTAGTGAGTCGAGGTGGAGATCTCGAACAGTTGAGGCGTCATTTCGCGGCCAAGCTCCGCGGCAATTTCGTCCATGCGGAATTCGATCTTGCCGTCGCCGTCAATGCGGATCATGGCCGGCATGTAGGTCACGGTGATGCCGGGCTTGGTGGCCATCAGATCGGCGATGGCGCGCGCCTCGACGCTGTCGTTCAGCGTCACACCGCACTGGTGCGAGACGGTGCCCTTGAACTCGATGTCCTTGAAGGCTTTGAAGATGTTGTCTGCGTGGTAAGCCATGATGATTCCTCTGGAGTTGGGTGTCAGGCGGTGAGCGATGCCGGCAATGTCAGGCCGAGTTGGTTCGCGATGCTCTTCATGCGGTCGACTGCGGTGGCGTACGCGTCCGGGAAGTGGGCCACCTTGACGTGCGGCAGCGACCAGATCGGCTGCAGGTTCTTCGCGGCATTCGCGGCCAGGTCGCCATAGGTCGCCAGCCAGCCGTTGAACAAGGCCGTGTTGTGTGCCGAGTGCGCGGGGTCGCTGACCAGCATGTGCATCAACTCGATGGTGTTGGCCAGGTTGCGGTGGTAGTCACCTTCCGCCGACGACACCACGGTGGGTGTGATGAAGTCGTTTTGCGAGGCCGCCGCCTGCATCACGAAGCCGCTGCGGAAGAGTTCGCCCACCATCGGCTCGAACACGATGTTGACGGCGAAGTACTGTTCCAGGTAGTCCTGCGAGCCCGCGAGGGTCTCGACCAGCCGCCGCGTCGGTTGCCAGATCGGATCTTCGAGCCAATGCTTCTTGCCGACCTCGGCGTCGAAGCCGGTGATGTCCAGGCCGATATCGCCAAGGTACAGCGTCAGGTCCTGGGCGAAGCGCAGCTTGTACGAAGAATTCGTCAGGATCGCCGAGTTGATCATCTGCGTGTAGCCGTAGCGCTGGGCCTGCATCAGCGAGGTGCCCAAACCGAACTCGGCATGTTTGTAGGCGCCCAGGTGCTTCTCCAGCACCTTGACCCAGGCCTTGTCAAAGCGTGTCGGTGCGCCCGAGCGGCGTCCGTTTTCAACCGCCTGCGCGATCATTCCTTCAATCGTCGACTGGCGTTGGTAGTGGGTGCGCTCCCACTCTTCGTCGACCGCGCGGAAGACGTGCCAGTCGGTCGAGCGGCCCTTGGTCCAGCCTTCGTAGTAGGTTGGCGTGCCGTCAGGGAAGCTGATGATCCAGTCTTGCAGCAAGTAGCGCTTGGGGTCAGGCTGGACGTCCAGCGTCATGTCTTCGTAGTGGCTCGCCTTGCGGCCCTTGGGCGTGAAGTAGTTGTACTTGCGGCTGTCGGAGCCGGCGAACTTGGCGGCGCCCGCGGCGCCGGAATTCACCGGGACATAGTCGGCAGCACTGACGGTGGCTGTTGCGGTCATGGAGTGTCTCCTCGAGGTTTAGTGAACGAGATTTGGCGTGCTCGCGCTCGCCGGGGTGAACTTGTCAACATGGGTGTGGTCGCGCGCAATGCCCAGACGCTGAAACACCGGCAGCACGGCGTCGATCATGGGCGGTGGGCCGCAGGTGTAGGCATCGAGTTCGCCCGCCAGTTGCTGCTCGCGCAGGATGCGTTCGACCGCCTCGTGCACGAAGCCGGTCTCGCCGCTCCAGGCATCTTCTGCCGTGGCTTGCGACAGCACCGGAATGAACTCGAAGTCCTTGAGCTTGGCCGACACGGCTGCGAACTCGTCCAGGAAGAACAAGTCCTTGCGCGTGCGCGCGCCGTAGAAAAATCGCACAGGCCGCTGCTCGCCACTTTCGATGTGGTCTTTCAGGATCGCCCACAGGGGTGACATGCCCGAGCCACCGCCAACCAGGATCATCGGCCCTGGCCGCTGTTCGCGGCGGAAGCAGGTGCCGAAGGGGCCCTTGAGTGTCAGCGGCGTGCCCGGCTGCAAGCCAGCATCGATCAGCGCAGAAAAGGCGCCGTTCGGATACTTGCGAATGATGAATTGCAGCGTGGTCGGCGTGACCAGCGTGCTGGCCATTGAATACGAACGTGTCACGCCGGCACTGGGCACACCGAGTTCGACGAACTGGCCGGCCCAGAACTTGATGGGCCGCTCGATCTGCACTTCAAGCAGCCGCATGTCGTGCGTGAGCTGCGTGACGGCGCTGAGCACGCCGTTGTAGGTCTTGACCGCAATCGCCCGGCGCAGCAAGTCCTCGTCGAAGTTCAACAACTCAATCGTGACGTCACTGAATGCGTAGCCGCGGCACAGCAGGATGTGCCCGGTGTCGCGTTCGTAGTCAGCCAGCGCGAAAGTGGAATAGTCCTCCACTTCCACGTCGCCTTCGACGAGCAGGCACTTGCAACTGCTGCATTGCCCTTCACGGCAGCCATGCGGCACGGCGATGCCTTGACGGAAAGCAGCGTCGAGGAGCCATTCGCCCTCCTCGACTTCCATTTCGACCCCGACGGGCTCGAAACGAACGGTGTGCACTTTCTTATCCGACATGACTGACCCTTGCTGCCTTGGCTGCAATCACTGCATTCGTCGTTTGCCGCCGCTGCGCCCGCGAAAACGGGGCAGCGGCGGCACCGCTTGGAGCCTTAGATTGGGTTGATCTTGAAGCCCTTGCGGTACTCGGCGGCGGCGGCCACGCGCCCTTCATCGGTCAGCTCGCGGAAGCCGCGCAGCGGGCTGCCGAGCGTGAAGCCGCGAACATGATCCAGGGTCCACATCTGCTTGTCGTCGAAGCGCAGGTGAGGCTGCGGCACCAGGGTCTTGCCGTCGGCACGCACGAAGCCGAGATCCTTGATGGCGTCAGCCAGGTCCCAGCCGTGGTAGCAGTCTTCCCATTCGCGCCGGCCGCTGAAGCGACCCATCGCCGGGGTGGCGCGGCCTTCGTATTCGGCGGCGAACGAGACCTTGTGCGTCCAGCGGCAGACTTCGGAGCAGTAGGTGAAGATCTTGCCGTCGACTTCGTCGTAGCAGAAGTCTTCGCGGATCAGCGCCGGCACCATGCAGCTCCAGCAGCGGTGCGGGTAGGCGTAGCCGTTCTCCTGGTCGAACAGGATATTGGTCTGGCCCGGTACGCTCTTGCGCGCATACCACTTCCAGTAGTCACCGAACTCGGCGTACCAGCCCGGGTACTTGTGCTCGAACCAGTCGAAGTCTTTCTCGGTCTGGGCTTCGATGCGCCAGAAGTTCACCGGCCAGCCGACCGAGAAGAACTGCGCCGTCTTGTGCACGTAGTTCTTCTTGACGATCCGGTCCCACGCTGCGCTGACGTCGTCGTGATGGATCTTCACGCCGTACTTTTCGAGCGGCAGCATGTAGGTGCGGTAGTAGTCTTCGTAGATCCAGCGGTGCCAGAGTTCAGCGTAAGACTCTTTGTTCTTGTCACGGTCGGTGGTGCCGTATTCGACGAAGGTGCCGATCGCCGCGTCAACGATGGCGTGGTTCTGCCAGAAGGCGTACTTCAGGTCGCGCTCCAGCAACAGGTGGTTGCTTGGATCGTTAACCAGCGACATCAGCAGCGAGTGCCCGTTGCCGATGTGACGCGATTCATCAGACTGCACCGACAGGAAGACGGTGGACAGTGCGTAGTCGCCGTTGCGTGCGGCCTCGGAAGGCATGGCCACGAACAGCGTGTTGGTGAACGCGGTTTCCGCCACCACGGTGAGGTAGATGTTGGCCGCCGTGATGGCGTCACCGGTGAGGAAGCCTTCGGCGAACTGGCGGCCGATGGTGGTGGCGTAGCACTTGCCGAACGCCGCTTCGGTGATGTCGAAACCGGCCGGGTCGATGTAGTTTTCCATGTACCACTTCTTCAGGTTCATCTGAATCGTGGAGTGGCGGAATTCGTCAACCATCTGCATCGTGAAGCCGGTGCGCAGTTCTTCACCCGGGGCCAGGCGGGCGACCATCGCCATTGAACGTGCGGCCGAGATTTCGGGGAAGGGAATGATCGCCAGGAACAGCTTCATCCACTCGACCCAACGCGGCTGGGTGTTGCGGAACATGTCACCACGCAGCGCGGCGTCGAGCGCGCCGTAAACGCGGTTGTCCTTTTCTTCCTGCATGGGGAAGTAGGAACGCAGCACCTGCTTCATCGGGTCGCGCGGTGCCTTGCCGATCTGGTAATCGGTTGGGAAGGTCATCGCCTCTTGCACATAGCTGGGTGTCCAGCCGAGATCGGCGATGCGGCGTGTCGCCTCGCTGATGTTGATCCCCTTCTGGGAGGTGATCTTGTTAAGTGTCAAACCCACAGACATTGAAGTCTCCTTTAGGTAGGTGTTCAGTTAATCAGGTGTTCAAGCCAACTGACCCTTGGCAGTTGATCCGCCAGGTTCGCGTCGCGCTGGGCTCGTGCCCCGTCATGTAATAGCGATTCGCATGCCAGTGCTCCATATTCCTAGGGCGCGCCAGACTTCCCAGGGAAACTTCTTCCGGCGCCCGTGCAGCGGCTGGCCTGGGCGTCGTGTTTTGGGACGTTGAAGGTGTCATGGCGTCTGATCGTGGGGCACGGGCTGCGGCGATCACCGAACTGCCGCCGCCACGCGGGCTCACTGCCGGACACTTGAACTGCCGCCGGGGCCGACAGTGGGCGTGCCTGCGCCCGACCCCGCGGCGCGCTCACGCGCTTCACTCTCGGCGATAAAGCGCGCTGCCAGCACCAGCGCGCCCATCGCGAAGTCTTTGCCGTGGGCGCTGGTCATTTCGTTGGAGATGTCCGCCAGGCGCTGGAAGAAGCTGTCCTTGCTGGTGGTTTCGGCGTCGCTCATGGTTTGCTCTGCTGGGTGGAGTGGCGGGTGCGCGAGTTGAACAGCGCGTCGGGCAGCTCGAGCCAGCCAAACACGCCGTCCTGTGTGCCAAAGGCCAGGCGGCTGCCGTCGCCCGACCAGGCCAGGCCGTTGACCGTGCCGCCGCCTGAGCCCTTGATGAAGAGCCCCTCGTCGCTGCCGGGTTGGCACAGCACCACGGCGCCGTTGTGATAGCCGGCCGCGATCAGCGACTGGCACGGATGGCAGGCGACGCAGTTCACCGGTGTTTGACTCGGGATGCCGCATTCGACTGGGGCGTCGGCCGCGCGCGGCGGATCAAAGCCCCAGCACACCGGCCGTGTGGCGCCGCTGGTGGCGAGATAGCGCCCATCGTGGGCGAACGACAGTGACAGAGGCTGCCCGGGGTAGCCGCCCATTTCGAGGTCGCCACCATCAGCCACGCGCCAGCCGTGCAGCGCGTTTTCTTGCATGCCGCTGACCAGGTATGTCCCGTCGGGGCTCCAGGCCAGTGTGCGGTGATAACCAGGCCAGGCCAGGCTGCGCGTGGGGCCGGCGTCGGGCCACAACGTGACGCCGCCGCTGTGCGCCGCGGCCAGAGTGCGCCCATCAGGGCTGAAAGCCAGTGCCGTGGCCGGCGCCGGCAACTCAATCGACAAGGTGCCCACCAAACCCAGGCGCTGCACACTGCGCCCGCTGGCATAGGCACGCACGCCGCTGGCGCTGCACGCCAGGGCGCTGATCCACCCGCCCGCCACGTGCGCCAGCACCTCGGGGTTGCCGACCCGCGGCAACTGCACCACGCGCCCATCGTCGCCACCGCTGATGAAGCCGCCGTTGGCGTCAGCCGCCAGGCTCAGGCAACTGCCCTGGTGGCAGGCGGCGCGCACCGGGCGCGGCGGCGCTTCGGTGGCCGGCACCACGGCCACGCCGCCGCCGGCCTTGGGCTCGACACGCGGGCCACCGCGCCACTTCGCATCGGCCGCGGCCAGGTGCCCGTCGCCCAACGCGAAACCAACCAGGCCGCCTTCAACCGCCCAGGCCACCGCGACCACCGGGGCGCCGAACTCCCAGCTCGCACCGAGCAGGGTCAACAACGAAGAGGGTGCGTTCATGCGCCCGCCCGGCCGCCCGAAGGGCGAATACCGGAGTGCGTAGCACGAAGGTACTCAGGTGAGCCCGCCCGGCCGCCCGAAGGGCGAATACCGGAGTGCGCAGCACGAAGGTACTCAGTTGAGCCCGTTAAGGCCGGCACAAGCCAGCCGCCATCCGAGCGGATCGAGGAGAGTGGCAAAGGCATATTTCCTTGCGAGGTTGGTTCCATGGTGTCTGCCAGACAGTGCACGAGCGCGCCGCGCAACTCATCGGTGTCCAAGCCGCGGCCGATGAAAACCAGGCGCGACTCAAGCGCTTCGCCCTCGTTCCAGCGGCGATCCAGCCCGCTGTCGACGGTCATATGCACGGCCTGAAAGACAAAGCGTCGATCAGCACCCTCGAAAGCAACGATGCCCTTGGCGCGTAGCAGATCGGCGCCGCGCTCAGCCACCAGGCGTTGCAGCCAGGGCATGAAGCGGCTGCGCTCGAACGGCCTGTCGAAACTCAGCGACACGCTGCTGATGCCGGCGCTGTGGCGCCCCGCATCGACTGGCCCGTAACGATGCCGTGCCGCCCCCGTGGGCGCGGCACCGAGCCGCGCCGAGGGCAGGCGCATGCGGGCAATGTCGAAGGCGCCGCGGTCCAGCAGTTGCGCCAGTGGCGTGTCGCCATGCACCGAGCGCCGCAACTCGGCGCCGGGGTTGAGCTGCTGCACGGTGTGCTCGGCCTCAGCCAGTGCCGTGGCGTCGGCCAGGTCGGCCTTGTTCAGCAGCACCAGGTCAGCCTGGGCCAACTGCTCGCCGGCCTCGGGTGCGTCGCGCAGTTGGCGCACAAGGTGGCGTGCATCGGCGACGCAGATCACGCTGTCCAGCCGGGTGTGCTGGCGCAACAGGTCGTCGAGGGCAAAGGTCTGCACGATCGGTGCCGGGTCGGCCAGGCCGGTGGTCTCGATCAGGATGCCGTCAAAGCCACCGGGGCGCCGCACCAGGCTGCTGGCAACCCGCAGCAGGTCGCCACGCAGCTTGCAGCAGACACAGCCATTGTTCAGCTCGTAGAGCTCTTCCTCAGCGCCGATGACCAGCGAGCCATCGATGCCGAGTTCGCCATATTCGTTGACGATCACGGCATAGCGGCGCCCGCCGGCGGCGCGCAGCAGCCGGTTGAGCAGCGTGGTTTTGCCCGCACCGAGAAATCCGGTCAGCACCGTCACCGGGATGAGCGCCATGTGCAACAGTTCCTCCGCGCCGCGACTGTGTGGCGCTGCCAGCGGTTGGGGGGGTCAGGAAACCACAGATTCAAGCGATCACGGGATGAGCACCGCGCGGCCCTTGATCTTGCCGTGGTGCAGGTCGAGCAGCGCCTGGTTGGCGTCTTTGAGCTTGTATTCGCGGGTCGCCAGATGCACCAGGCCGCGGTCGGCCAGCGCCATCAGCTCGACCAGCTCGGGGTAGGTGCCGACCAGGTTGCCGACGATGGTCTTTTCGCTGGTGATCATGTCCAGCGTCGGCAACTCGATCTTGCCGCCGTAGCCGACGATGTAGTAGCTGCCGGCGTTGCGCGTCATCGCCAGGCCCTTGGCCACCGCTTCGCCTTCGCCAACGAAGTCGATCACCGCCTCGGCACCCTTGCCGCCGGTGAGCTCGAGCACCCGCTCCAGTTCCTTCCCATCGGCCTTGACGAGGTGATGGGCGCCGCACTCCTTGGCCAGTTGCAAGGCCATATCGCCACGGTCGACGACGATGATCTCGGCCGCACACAGCGCTGCCAGCACCTGGATGCCGATGTGGCCCAGGCCGCCGGCGCCGATGACCACCGCGTACTCGCCCGGCAGCAAGTGGCGCGAGGCCTTCTTGGCGGCGCGGTAGGCGGTCAGGCCGGCATCGGTGTAGGGCGCCACATCCTTGGGTGCCAGGGTCTTGGGCAGCTTGATCAGCGAGCGCTGGCCGGTGCGCAGGTACTCGGCGTAACCGCCGTCGGCGTTGATGCCAGGGAAGCGGCTGTCTTCAGCGTGCATGTCGTCGCCCCGGCGGCAGGCCAGGCAGTGACCGCTGGTGACCAGCGGATGGCAGATCACGGCGTCGCCGATCTTCACCCCGGTCACTCCCGAGCCGATTGCCTCGACCCAGCCGGCATTTTCGTGGCCCATGATGTAAGGCAACTTGACCTCGACCTTGCTGCGCCAGATGCCTTCGACCACATGCAGGTCGGTGCGGCACACGCCAGCGCCGCCGATGCGCACGATGACGTCGGTGGGGCTCTCGATCTTCGGGTCGGGCACATCTTCATAGCGCACGAAGGCGCCGCTGCTGAGCGACTCGTCGTACTGGTGCAGTACCGCGGCTTTCATGGGTCGGCTCCTTCAGGTTGGCACAGCGGGCTACAGGCCGGCTTGAGCGACCCTGTGTCAGAGCAATGCTTCGCAATCCGCGTGCCCGCTGCGCCGCGCCCGTGCCAGCGCGCACAAGTCCTTGATTTGCAAGGGCGTCCCGGCGGCCTCCCAGGGTTTCCCGGGCCTGGGTAAGGACGGCGGATGTCGCAGGATCGGACGGGGGTCAACCACCTTCTGCCGCCGCCGGTGACTCGATTCGCGACAGCGTTTTCCCGCCTGCGCTGACGGCCTGCGCCGCCTGCCTTGAGAGCGCCCCAAACCTGTCGCTACGCGCCAGGCCCCCCGAGGGGGCATGAGTAAAGTAGCCAAGCGACATTTACTCATGAGCCTTGTGGCGCTGTCGGGTCGAGCGCGCCGGCGGGCGCCATCTGATTGGCGACCACACCGACTTTCGCGTTCTTAATTCCCTGTCCTGCGACCTGCATCTGCCCGTGCGCGCGACGCGCCAGCACCGCGCGCCTGATGCGGCGGTCTCGCTATGGCGTCGGACCACCGCGCACTCGGTCAGACTTGTGGTGCACCCACCTGACGGGCCGGGTCGGCGTCGGCAAAGGCCGGCAAAGCCTCGCACGCCGCCATGATGCGCTGCACCGTCGGTATGTCGGCCACCTCGATTTTGAACAGCCGCATCACCACCAGGATGCTGGCCAGGCAGATGTCGGCGAAGGTGGGTGTGTCGCCATGACAAAAAGTAGCGGTACCGGGTTCATGGGCCAGGCGCTGCTCCAAGGCTTGCAGACCGGTGCTGAACCAGTGGATCTGCCAGGCTCGCCACGCGGCATCGTCAAACTGGGCGTTGCCGACCAGGTATTCCTTGACTCGCGGCGTGATCAGCGGGTGGGTGTCGGCCGCCAGCATGGCGGCCAGCGAGCGTACCCGGGCGCGGCCATGCGCATCGGCAGGCAGCAGGGCCGGCGCGGGCTGCGTTTCCTCCAGAAACTCCAGGATCGCCAACGACTGGGTCAACGCGCTGGTCGGGGCCCCAGGCACATGGTCGATTAGCGCCGGAATGGCCGCCATCGGATTGATCTGGAGGTAGGCGGCGCTGCGCTGTTCGCCGGCATCGAGGTTGACGTTGCGCTCAAGGGCCTTCAGGCCCTTGAGGTTCAAGGCCACCCGCACCCGGTAGGTGGCAGAGGTGCGCCAGAAGGCGAAGAGTTCAAAGCGGCTGGCTTCAGTCATGCAGGCTCCAGGGTTGGGGACGGGGACGGGGACGGTGTCACGGTAGCAGCGTGCGGGTTTGCGCTGATTCTCGCGCAAATTATTCTCACGAAAATCATTTCATGGTCACCCCTGTCGTCATCCCGGCCCATCGGCCATTGCCTGCCTACCCGCAGCTGCAGCTCGACAAGCAACTGTGTTTTGCGCTTTATGCCGCCACCAACGCCGTCACCCGGGCCTACCGCAAACCGCTGGCCCAGTTGGGGCTGACCTACCCGCAGTACCTGGCCATGCTGGTGCTTTGGCAACATGGCGGGCAGACCGTCAAAGGTCTGGCGGATGCCTTGTTGCTCGACTCCAGCACCTTGACACCGTTGCTCAAGCGCCTTGAAGCGGCAGGCCTGATTGACCGTCGGCGCGACAGCGTTGATGAGCGCATCGTGCGCATCAGCCTGACTGCGGCCGGCAGCGCCATGCAGCAAGCGGTGGCGGTGGTGCAGCAGTCCGTCGCCTGCCAGACCCGGTTGCTGGAATCCGAACTCGTTGACCTGCGAGCCCGTCTGCACGCGCTGGTCGAGTCGATGACGGCAGCCGATCTGGTGGCGGTTGACCCGTGATCTACCTGATCGGCTGGTCAAACCTGCCGTTTAGCACCTGCGCCCAGCCCAACGTCCAATCCCAAAGTCCATTCACAACACAACACCAGGAGCCTCAGGCATGAAGCAATTTTCTTCCGCGAACTCGTTGATGCTGTCGGCCATCGCCGGCGCGGCAACCGTCTTGTGCATGCCCGCGTTCGCGCAGGTCGACCCCGGCAAAATGGTTGATGCCTTCGAGAACGCGGGCGGCAAGTTCGAGGGCTTTCGCCGCTCCGGCGCCAAGGGGGTCTGCGCCACGGCGGAGTTCGTCGGCAGCGCCGAGGGACGCGCGCTGTCGACCGCGTCGGCGTTCAGCGGCAAGCCCGTGCCAGTGAGCGCGCGGTTTTCAATCGGCGGCGGCAACCCCAAGGCGGCCGACAACGCCAAGAGCCAGCGCAACATGGCGTTGCAATTCGAGTTGCCTGGTGGCGAGAGTTGGCAGATGGGCAACATCTCGGCCCCGGTGTTCGGCGCTGCTACGCCGCAGCAGTTGCTGGGCCGGCTGGTGTCGCTTGCACCCGATCCGCAGACCAAAAAGCCCGACGCGGACAAGGTCAAGGAGTTTGCCGATGCCAACCCCGAGGTGTTGCTGCAAGGTAGGTACTTTGCCAGTCAGCCGGTGCCGGCGAGCTTCGGCAAAGTCAACTTCTGGGGCGTGCACGGCTTCGCCTTCGTCAATGCCGCAGGCAACAAGCAGTTCGGCAAGTGGATCTTCGAGCCCGTGGGCGGCACGCAGGGTCTGAGCGAGGACGAAGCCAAGGCCAAGGGCACCGAGTTCCTGTTTGACGACCTGCGCCAGCGCGTGGCCGCAGGGGGCGTGGCCTTTGACTTCAACCTGCAATTGGCTCAGGCGGGGGACAGGATCGACAGCGCGGTGACGCCGCTGCCGGAGGATCGCAAGAAGGTCACCCTCGGGCGACTGACCATCAAGGCGGTGTCGCCCGATGCCACCGGCGCCTGCCTGGCGATCACCTACAACCCGATGGTGCTGCCCAAGGGCGTGGAGCCTTCGGCCGACCCGATGCTCGCCGCCCGCGCAGCACCGTATGTGGTGTCGCTCGGTCGCCGCCTGGTTGAGGGCGCCAAGCAGTAAGCAGTTGGCTCATGAGTAAAAGTGGCTCTGCCACTTTACTCATCCCCCTCGGGGGGCGGACGACGTAGTCGTCGACCTGGGGGCGCTCTCTGGTCAACGCACTTTGATGGTCTTTGCGCCTGCACCGGTCACGTGCCGGTTGCCGATATTCCCTCTGCGCAGCCTGTCGCTTTCCGGGTTAGGGGCAAATCGCTATGGCAGTCATCGGTATGCAAGTATCTAATTTCAGTCGGATGCGGGTGTTACGCATCACCGCAGCAATCAGGAGGTTTCCAATGGGTGATTCAAGCAAGCCGGTAGATCGCCGCACCATGTTGGCTGGCGCAGGCGCCGTTGGCACTTTGGCCGCGGCCGCAACGCTGCTTCCCGGCAGCCCGATCGCGGGCGCCGTGGCCGGCGTGCAGGGCGCCAAGGCGCTGCCCGATACCGCAGCCGGCTACCGCCTCACCGAGCACGTGAAGCAGTACTACCAAACCACAAGAATCTGACCTTTCCCGCAGGAGGCACACATCATGTTATTGACACGAAGGTCATCGGGCACGGCGGGGGCGGCAATGCCTGCCGGCGCGCTCGTTGACAGCCTGGCGCGCGGCGTAGCGCGTGCCATCCCCACGATGGACCGGCGCAAGTTCCTGCGCCGCTCCGGCTTAGGCGTTGGTGCCGGCATCGCGGCCAGCCAGTTGACGCTGGTGCGCAAGGCCGACGCAGCCGATGCGCCGGCCACAGGTGCCGCTGGCGCGAAGGTCGAGGTCAAGCGCACGGTGTGCACGCACTGTTCGGTTGGCTGCGCGATCGACGCGGTGGTTGAAAACGGCGTCTGGGTGCGGCAAGAGCCGGTGTTCGATTCACCCATCAACCTGGGCGCGCATTGCGCCAAGGGTGCGGCGGTGCGCGACAACGCGCACGGCGAGTTCCGCCTGAAGTACCCCATGAAGCTGGTGGGCGGCAAGTACCAGCGCATTTCGTGGGACACGGCGCTCGAAGAGATCAGCGCCAAGATGCTCGAGCTGCGCCAGCAAAGCGGCCCGGACAGCATCTTCGTGGTGGGTTCATGCAAGCACAACAACGAGCAGGGGTACCTGCTCAGAAAGTGGATGTCCCTCTGGGGCAGTAACAACTGCGACCACCAGGCACGAATATGCCACTCCACGACAGTCGCCGGTGTGGCGAATACGTGGGGCTACGGTGCGATGACCAACTCGTACAACGACATGCAAAACAGCAAAGCTGCCATGTACATCGGCAGCAATGCGGCCGAAGCACATCC
>JANOXU010000076.1:0-27819 GCA_031418595.1 Burkholderiales bacterium | reverse complement strand
CCGCACACCGACACGCTGCCCGGCTTCGCGCCCTTCGTGCGTGGCCCGCAGGCCACCATGTATGCGGTGCGCCCGTGGACCATCCGCCAGTACGCCGGGTTCTCCACCGCCGAGGCTTCCAACGCGTTTTACCGCCAGGCGCTCGCCGCCGGTGCGCAGGGTGTGAGCGTGGCGTTCGACCTCGCCACCCACCGCGGCTACGACAGCGACCACCCGCGCGTGACCGGCGACGTGGGCAAGGCGGGGGTGGCCATCGACAGCGTCGAAGACATGAAGATCCTGTTCGACGGCATCGCGCTCGACCGGGTGAGCGTGAGCATGACGATGAACGGCGCGGTGCTGCCGGTGCTCGCAGGCTACGTGGTGGCGGCCGAAGAGCAGGGCGTTGCGCAGCAGCGCTTGAGCGGCACCATCCAGAACGACATCCTCAAGGAGTTCATGGTCCGCAACACCTACATCTACCCGCCCGCGCCGAGCATGCGCATCGTGGCCGACATCATCGAGTACACGGCACGCAACATGCCGAAGTTCAACTCGATCAGCATCAGCGGCTATCACATGCAGGAAGCCGGCGCCAACCAGGCGCTGGAACTGGCCTTCACCCTGGCCGACGGCATGGAGTACGTGAAGACGGCGCTGACCAAGGGCCTGGATGTGGATGAATTCGCCGGCCGCCTGAGCTTCTTCTGGGCCATCGGCATGAATTTCTATCTTGAAATTGCCAAGATGCGCGCGGCCCGTTTGCTCTGGGCGCGCATCATGAAAGGCTTCAATGCCAAGAGCCCCAAGAGCCTGATGCTGCGCACGCACTGCCAGACTTCCGGCTGGAGCCTGGCCGAGCAAGACCCGTACAACAACATCGTGCGCACGACGGTGGAAGCCATGGCGGCGGTGTTTGGTGGCACGCAAAGCCTGCACACCAACAGCTTCGATGAAGCCCTCGCCCTGCCCACCGAATTCAGCTCGCGCATCGCGCGCAACACGCAGCTCATCATCCAGGAAGAAACACACATCACCAGCGTGGTGGACCCTTGGGCGGGCAGCTACATGATGGAGTCACTCACCGCGCAAATGGCGGATGCGGCGTGGGCGATCATCGAAGAAGTGCAGGCCCAGGGCGGCATGACCCAGTGCGTGGATTCGGGTTGGGCCAAGCTGAAGATCGAGGCCAGCGCGGCCGAGAAGCAGGCCCGCATCGATGCCGGCAAAGACGTGATCGTGGGCGTGAACAAGTACAAGCTCAGCAGCCACGATGCGGTGGACATCCGCGAGGTCGACAACCACAAGGTGCGCGAAGGGCAGATCGCGCGGCTGAAGAAGATTCGCGCCGAACGCGACGGCGCGCGCGTGCAGGCCGCACTGGCCGCGCTGACCGACGCCGCGCACAGCGGCCAGGGCAACTTGCTGGCCCTGAGCATCGAGGCCATGCGTGCGCGCGCCACGGTGGGCGAGGTGAGCGATGCGCTGGAAGAAGTCTACGGGCGCCACCGCGCCGACATTCAAAAGGTGACCGGTGTGTACGCAGCCGCCTACGACAGTGCTGAAGGTTGGGAAAAGCTGCAAGCCGAGATCGCCGAGTTCGGCGTGGCCCAGGGCCGCCGCCCGCGCGTGATGATCGCCAAGCTCGGGCAAGACGGCCACGACCGCGGCGCCAAGGTGGTGGCCACGGCCTTTGCCGACCTGGGCTTCGACGTTGACATCGGCCCGCTGTTTCAAACGCCCGAGGAATGCGCCCGCCAGGCGATTGAAAACGATGTGCACGCCGTGGGGGTGAGCACCCTGGCCGCGGGCCACAAGACGCTGGTGCCGGCGATCATCGAAGAACTCAAACGCCAGGGTGCAGGCGACATCATCGTCTTCGTCGGTGGCGTGGTGCCGCAACAGGACTACGAGTTTCTGTACGAGGCCGGCGTGAAAGGCATTTACGGGCCGGGCACGCCGATACCGGTGAGCGCGAAAGACGTGCTGGAGCAGATCAGACGCGCGCAGGCCGCTTGATATGCAGCCGGTTGATCAAGCGCTGTTGGCCCAGCTGGTCGGCCCGAGCGGGCCGGTGCAACGCCGCGCCGTGGCCAAGGCGATCACGCTGCTGGAATCGACTCGTGCCGACCACCGCGTGCGCGCCGATGAGCTGCTCAATGCGTTGCTGCCCGCCACCGGCAAGGCCTTACGCCTGGGCATCAGCGGCGTGCCGGGCGTGGGCAAGAGCACCTTCATCGAGGGCCTGGGGCTGTACCTGATCGAGCAGGGTCACAGGGTGGCCGTGCTGGCGGTGGACCCGTCCTCGTCGATTTCCGGCGGCTCGATCCTGGGCGACAAGACGCGCATGGAACGCCTGAGCATGGACGAGCGGGCGTTCATCCGCCCCAGCCCGGCCAGCGGCAACCTGGGCGGCGTGGCCGAGAAGACGCGCGAGGCCTTGCTGGTGTGCGAAGCCGCGGGTTATGACGTGGTGATTGTTGAAACCGTGGGCGTGGGCCAAAGCGAAACGGCGGTGGCCGGCATGACCGACTTGTTCGTGCTGCTGCAGCTTCCTAACGCTGGAGATGACTTGCAGGCGATCAAGAAAGGCGTGATGGAACTGGCCGACCTGGTGCTCATCAACAAGGCCGATATCGACGAAGCCGCGGCGACGCGGGCGCGGGCGCAGATCACCAGCGCGCTGCGCCTGTTCGGCTTCCATGGGCGTGGCCAAGGAAATGTGGCTATTCCACTTTCCTTGATCCCCTCGGGGGGGGGCCGGCTTCAGCCGGCCTTGGGGCACCTGGAGCATGCCGCGCACGACGAATCGATCTGGCACCCGCAAGTCATGCAGCTCAGTGCCTTGAAGGGCAGCGGCCTGCCCGAGTTCTGGCGGGCCGTGACGCAGTTCAGGGCCCTGCAAACCGCCAACGGCCAACTCGCGCAGCGGCGCCACCGCCAAGACCAGGCCTGGATGTGGGAGCGCATCCATGCCGGCCTGGTGCAGCGCTTCAAGCAACACGCTGCCGTTCGGCAGGCCCTGCCGGTCTTGAGCGAACAGGTGCGCAGCGGAGCGGTGGCCGCATCGGTGGCGGCGCGCCGGCTGCTTGACTTGGCCGGCTAAGTTAACGATTTGAAAAGCGTCACGAGGAGACTTCCGCATGCACGACATCATTGAACAACTCGACCGCAAGCGCGCCGCCGCGCAACTGGGCGGCGGCACCAAGCGCATCGCCACCCAACACGCCAAGGGCAAGCTCACTGCGCGCGAACGCCTTGAGCTGTTGCTCGACCCCGGCAGCTTCGAAGAATGGGACATGTTCGTCGAGCACCGCTGCGTCGACTTCGGCATGGCCGAGCAAAAGGTGCCGGGCGACGGCGTGGTCACCGGCTACGGCATGATCAGCGGGCGCCTGGTGTTCGTCTTCAGCCAGGATTTCACGGTCTTCGGCGGCGCGCTTTCAGAGGCCCATGCCGAGAAGATCTGCAAGGTGATGGACCAGGCCATGAAGGTGGGCGCGCCGGTGATCGGCCTGAACGATTCGGGCGGCGCGCGCATCCAGGAAGGCGTGGCTTCCCTGGGTGGTTATGCCGATGTCTTCCAGCGCAATGTGATGGCCAGCGGCGTGGTGCCGCAGATCAGTTTGATCATGGGCCCGTGCGCGGGCGGCGCCGTGTACTCGCCGGCCATGACGGACTTCATCTTCATGGTCAAAGACAGCTCGTACATGTTCGTCACCGGCCCCGAGGTGGTGAAGACGGTGACGCATGAAGAAGTGAGCGCCGAACAGCTCGGCGGGGCGATCAGCCACACCACGCGCAGCGGCGTGGCCGACCTGGCGTTCGAGAACGATGTCGAAGCCATCCTCATGGTGCGCCGCTTCTACAACTACCTGCCGCTGAACAACCGCGAAAGGCCGCCGCTGCGCCAAGGCTCCGACAAGGCCGAGCGTTTGGATTGGTCGCTCGACACGCTGATACCCGACCACCCGAACAAGCCCTATGACATGGGCGAGCTGATCGCCAAGGTGGTGGACGACGGCGACTTCTTCGAGCTGCAAAGCGAATACGCGCGCAACATCATCATCGGCTTCGCGCGCATGGAAGGCAGCACCGTGGGCATCGTGGCCAACAACCCGCAGGTGTTGGCCGGTTGCCTCGATATCAAAAGCAGCATCAAGGCCGCGCGCTTCGTGCGCTTTTGCGATGCCTTCAACATCCCGGTGGTCACCTTCGTCGACGTGCCCGGCTTCATGCCCGGCACCGCGCAAGAGTACGGCGGCATCATCAAGCACGGCGCCAAGCTGCTCTATGCGTACGCTGAATGCACCGTGCCCAAGGTAACGGTCATCACGCGCAAGGCCTATGGCGGTGCGTATGACGTGATGAGTTCCAAGCATCTGCGCGGCGATGTGAACTTTGCCTGGCCGAACGCCGAGATCGCGGTGATGGGCGCCAAGGGCGCGGTGGAGATCATCTTCCGCGAAGACAAGGGCGACGCGGCCAAGCTCGCTGCGAAAGAAGCCGAATACAAGGCGCGCTTCGCCAACCCCTTTGTGGCTGGTGCGCGCGGCTTCATCGACGACGTGATCCAGCCGCATGAAACCCGCAAGCGCATCTGCCGCTCGCTGGCCATGCTGAAGAACAAGAAGCTTGAAAACCCGTGGCGCAAGCACGGCAACATTCCGCTCTAAGGATTGCGATGTTCACGAAAATTTTGATCGCAAACCGTGGTGAGATCGCCTGCCGAATTATCAAGACGGCCAAGCAAATGGGCATTGCCACCGTGGCCGTCTATTCCGAAGCCGACCGCGATGCCCGGCACGTTGAATTGGCCGATGAGGCCGTGTTCATCGGCCCCGCGCCCAGCCGTGAAAGCTATTTGGTGGCCGACAAGATCATCGACGCGGCCAAACAAACCGGTGCACAGGCCATTCACCCCGGCTACGGCTTCCTGAGCGAGAACGCAGCGTTCGCGCGGCGCGTGGAAGAAGAAGGCATCGTCTTCATCGGCCCCAAGCATGGCGCCATTGCCGCCATGGGCGACAAGATCGCCTCCAAGAAGCTCGCGCTGGCGGCTGGCGTGAACACCATTCCAGGCTGGAACGAAGCCATCAACACGCCCGAGCAGGCGGTGGGCGTTGCACAGGGCATCGGCTACCCGGTGATGATCAAGGCCAGCGCTGGTGGGGGCGGCAAGGGCCTGCGCGTGGCCTTCAACGACAAGGAAGCCTTTGAAGGCTTCAGCTCATGCCGCAACGAAGCCAAAGCCAGCTTTGGCGACGACCGCGTGTTCATCGAAAAGTTTGTAGAAGAACCACGCCACATCGAGATTCAAGTGCTGGGTGATGGCCACGGCAACCTGGTCTACCTGAACGAGCGCGAGTGCTCCATTCAGCGCCGGCACCAGAAGGTCATCGAAGAAGCGCCGTCGCCGTTCATCAGCGAGGCCACGCGCCACGCCATGGGCGAACAGGCCGTGGCCCTGGCCCGCGCCGTGAACTACCAGAGCGCGGGCACGGTGGAGTTTGTGGTCGGCAAGGACCAGAGCTTTTACTTCCTGGAGATGAACACCCGGCTGCAAGTGGAGCACCCGGTCACCGAATGCATCACTGGGCTCGACTTGGTGGAGCTGATGATTCGCGTGGCCGCCGGCGAGCCGCTGCCCTTTGAACAAAGTGATGTCAAACGTCAGGGTTGGGCGATGGAATGCCGCATCAACGCCGAAGACCCGTTTCGCGGCTTCCTGCCGTCTACCGGGCGCCTGGTGCGTTACCTGCCACCGCCCACCACCATGGAAGCGGCGCTTCCCATGCCGGCGGGTGGTGGTGTGCGGGTGGACACCGGAGTGGTGGAAGGCGGCGAGATCCCGATGTTCTACGACTCGATGATCGCCAAGCTCATCGTCCACGGCACTGACCGCGCCGACGCCATTGCCCGCATGCGCGAGGCGCTGAATGGCTTCGTCATCCGCGGCGTGGCCAGCAACATCCCGTTCCAGTCGGCCCTGCTGGTGCACCCGAAGTTTGTGGCGGGTGACTTCAACACCGGCTTCATTGCCGAGCACTTCAAGGCCGGCTTTCGCGCTGAGGATGTGGCGCATGACGACCCTGACTTCTTGGTCGCCCTGGCCGGCGCCGTACACCGTGCCTACCTGGAGCGCGGCGCTCGCATCAGCGGCCAGTTGCCCGGCCACGGCGTGCAGATTGGCGACAATTTCGTGGTCGTCGTCAAAGGCGGGGGCGGTCAGCACGAATACCGTGAAATCAAGGTGCTGGCCAACGGTGCCTTGCGCGTGCTGCTTGACGGCAAGACCTACACCATTGCCAGTGACTGGCGCTTCGGTGATGTGCGCGCCAGCGGCACCTGCAACGGCCAGCCGTTCACCGCGCAAGGTGACCGTCTTGGCCTGTGGACGCGCCTGGCCCACAACGGCCGGCGCATTGAAACCATGGTGCTGGCGCCACGCACGGCCGCGCTGATGAAGCTGATGCCGCACAAGGCACCGCCCGATACGAGCAAGCTGCTGCTGTCGCCGATGCCGGGGCTGCTGGCTGACTTGTGCGTCAAGCCCGGGCAGAAGGTGCTGGCCGGCGAGCGCCTGGCCTTGATCGAGGCCATGAAGATGGAAAACATCCTCAGCGCCGCGCAAGACGGCGTGGTCAAGGAACTGCTGGCCGCCAAGGGCGAGAGCCTGGCCGTCGATCAACCCATCCTGAGCTTCCAATGAAACCTTTCAAGATCCTGGGCGTGCAGCAGATCGCCATTGGCGGGCCCGACAAGCAACGTTTGAAATCACTGTGGGTCGACGTGCTCGGCCTGAGCGTGAAGAGCACGTTCGTCAGCGAACGCGAGAACGTGGATGAAGACATCTGCGCGCTGGGGCAGGGCGTGCATGCGGTGGAAGTCGATCTCATGCAGCCGCTGGACCCGGACAAGAAACCCGCCGTTCACACCACGCCGCTGAACCATGTGGGGCTGTGGGTCGATGACCTGCCCGCAGCGGTGAAGTGGATGACCGAGCACGGCGTGCGCTTCGCCCCCGGCGGGATTCGCAAGGGCGCAGCGGGGCATGACATCTGCTTCATCCACCCTAAGGGCAACGAAGAATTCCCGCTGGGTGGCGAAGGCGTGTTGATCGAGCTCGTGCAGGCGCCGCTTGAGGTGGTGGCCGCGTTGAGTTAAGCCATCTGCACACTTGGCTGGCGGCAGCTGCGCGGCGAGCCGAGGGCGTCGGGTGGCCGGGTTCGCTCATGTCCCCCGACAGCGTCCCTGCCGGGCCGCCGTCTCCTCCTCTACTTCGCTACGCCGGCCACCCAACACCCTCGGCCGGCACCCATGGTGGTAAGGGCAACGTTCGAGAAGAGCCGCTGCTGATGGATCAGGCCGGTGGGGCGTGCTGCGTAGCGAAGTAAAGGAGGAAGAGCTGGCCGCCGACAGGCGGACGGCTCTGGGGGACATAAGCGCAGCAGCACGCCCCGCCGGCCTGATCCCGCACGAACGCAACCAACTGCCGACCTGAACTCCAGGTGACTCCAACGCTTCAGGCCGAAATGGCAAACACCGCCACAGCCTCCCCCTTGCCATTGAACGGCACCAGGCCCAGCGCCAACGCCGCCGCGCCCGCACCCAGCGCCGCGCGCGTGGCGCCGTCGATCAAGATACCGTGCGGCACCACCTTGGTGTGGGCTTCCAGCCGCGCGGCCAGGTTCACCGTGTCGCCAATGCAGGTGTAGGTGGCGCGTTCCGGCGTGCCGGTGTAGCCGGCCACGACCTCGCCGCTGGCAATGCCGATGCCGATGCGCAGCCCGGCCTTGCCGGCGGCCTGGCGCTCCAGGCTGAACTGCTCGACCATGGCGGCCATCTCGATGGCGGCAGCGACGGCGCTGGCCGGTGCGTCGGCCAACGGTGCGGGTGCGCCGAAGATGGCCATCAGCCCATCGCCGATCATCTGATTCACCACGCCGCAGTGGCCGCTGATGGCGTCGAACATCAACGTGTACCAGGTGTTGAGCAGTTCGATGGTTTCGTCAGGCGGCTGTGACTCCACCAGTGCCGTGAAGCCGCGGATGTCGCAGAACATCACGCTGGCTGTGACATGCCGGCCGCCCAGCGCAAAGTCCGATTGCTGCAAGTCCTGCGCCACTTCCGAGGTGGCAAAGCGCCGCACCAGGGCCTTGAGCTGGTCGCGCAGGCGCTTCTTTTCCAGGCTGGCGTTGATGCGCGCCTTGAGCAGCACCGGGTTCACCGGCTTGGTCAGATAGTCCTCGGCACCGAGTTCGATGCAGCGCACGACGTTGGCCACGCCTTCGAGCGAGGAGGTGACGATCACCGGCAAGTCGCGCAGCGCGGGCAGGGTGGCCAGCCGCTCCAGCACCTGGAAGCCGTTCATCTCGGGCATTTCGATGTCGAGCAACATCAGGTCGAAGGCTTCGCGTTGCAGCAGTTCCAGGCCGATGCGGCCGTTTTCGGCCGTGGTGGCCTGGTGGCCAAGCAGCGACACGCTGCGCGCCAGCAGCAGGCGGTTGACCTTGTTGTCGTCCACCACCAGCAGGCGACCGGCTTGCGGCGCCACCTTCAGCAAATCACCGGCCATCACACAGTGCCTGCAAGGCCGCGGCGGCTTCGTCAAGCGCCTGGGCCAGGCGTTCCAGTGTCGCGTCACCGCTGCCTCCCAGTGCAGCCAGGCCGCCCAATTCCAGCTCGCGTGCCAGCTCGGCCAGGCGGGTCGCGCCGAAGGTCTGGCCGTTGGACTTGAGCGAATGCGCGGCGCGCCTGAAACCGTCTGCGTCGCCTTGCGTCAGCGCCAGCCGCAGCGCCCCCAGCATGCCCGGCGCTTCGGCAAGGAACGTGCTCACAAGCTCGGACACGAAGTCGGCGCCGGCGGCGTCCTGCAGCTCGCGCAACGTGGCCTCATCGATCACCGGTTCACTCATGGGCTCGCTCCTCGCGCACGGGGGTCTGCTGCAACGCGCCCACCAAGGCATCGACCCGAATCGGCTTGGTCAGGTAGTCGTCCATGCCGGCGGCGATGCACACTTCGCGGTCGCCCTGCGTGGCATTGGCCGTCATCGCGACGATACGCGGCCTGTGCCCTTCGGGCCAGCGCTCAACGATGCGGCGCGACGCCTCCAGGCCGTCCATCTCGGGCATCTGCACGTCCATCAGCACCAGGTCATAGGGCGCTCGTTCGATGGCCTCGATCGCTTCGACGCCATTGCTCGCCAGATCGGCGCGGTAGCCCATCTGCGCCAGCAACCGGATGGCCAGCTTCTGGTTCACGAGGTTGTCCTCGGCCAGCAGGATGCGTAGCGGGTGGCGTTCGGCCATGCCAGGATCCATGGCCGGGCTGGCCTGCACTGGCCGCGGCACGCTGGCTTCGGCGGCGCGGATGCTGAAGCGGAAGGTGCTGCCCTGCCCCGGGCCGGCGCTCTGCGCGCTCATGGTGCCGCCCATCAGCTCGGCCAGCCGCTTGCTGATCGCCAGCCCCAGCCCGGTGCCGCCGTACTTGCGCGTGGTGCTCGAATCGGCCTGGCTGAAGCTCTTGAACAGCTTGCCCAGGCCCTCCTCGCTCAGACCGATGCCGCTGTCGCGCACCGCGAAGACCAGTTCGTCGTCGCCACTGCCGCGCTGCACCGCCAGCGCGACCTCGCCCTTGTCGGTGAACTTGATCGCGTTGCTCAGCAGGTTCAGCAGCACCTGCCGCAGACGGGTCACGTCGCCGGCCACGGCCGCAGGCACGTCGGCAGCGATGCTCGCCGTCAGTGCAAGGCACTTCTCCGCAGCCCGTGCGCGCACCAGGTTCAGCGCCGCGTCCACGCACTCGCGCAGCACGAAGGGCTGCGACTCGAGCTCCATGCGGCCGGCCTCAATCTTCGAAAAATCAAGGATGTCGTTGATGATCGCCAGCAGCGACTCGCCCGAGCCGTGGATCATGGTGGCCATCTCGCGCTGGTCGGCGTCGAGCCGGGTGTTGAGCAGCAGCCCGCTCATGCCGATGACGCCGTTCATCGGCGTGCGGATCTCGTGGCTCATCGTCGCCAGGAAGGCGCTCTTGGCCGCGTTCGCCGCCTCGGCGGCGGCGCGGGCCTCGCGTTCGCGTTGCGCGCTGTGCAGTTGCTCGAACGCGCGGTGGACGATGGCGCCGACGAAGACGAACGAAGGCGCCGCCGAGCTCAGGATACCCGCCCAGTCGGGGGTCAGGAACCGGTCGGTGTCGATCGGGACGACGTAGTTGATCAGTTCCGTCAGGAGCATGGGTTGGAAGACCACCGCGTCCAGCCCAAACAGCGCGCCGCCCACTGCGCCGACGCGATGTCCAAGCCGCCACACCCGCCACGACGCCGCGAGGCCGACTACCGAGAACATGACCCCGGGGAGGAGGATGAAGACGGCGCGAGCGGTGGTGTACCAGCCCTCGATCTGAAACAGCGGGATGACCAGCAGGAACAGCACGCCCGTGACGACCATCCAGCGGTTCCAGCGCGGTGCGCGCTCGCGCACTTGCATCAGTTGCCCCGCGGCCAGGAGCATGAGCGCGTTCCAGACGCAATCCCATAAGGCGGGCGGCCACACGCCGCTGGCAAGGCCCGCAGGCAACGATGAACTGATGCGCACCCATTCGCCGATGGCGAGCCAGGCGAAGAGCGCAGCAAAGACGAACTGGCCGCGGTCGCGGCCAAGCACGCCCAGCAGCGCCGCCGCCAGCGCGACGAGGGCATAGAAAAGGCCGACCCCCAGGTGGACGAAGCTGTAGTTCCGATCGGCTTGCTCGGCCCGGACCAGGTTCACGGCCGTGAGGGTCACGTCGCGGCTGCGCTGCACGCGCATGAGCACCGGGCCGTCCTCCGCGCGCAGAGTCGGAAAAAGCATTCTGCTGGAGGTCGAGTCGTCGTTGCCGACGATGACCTGGTCGCGCGGGCCGGCGCGGCTTGCTGACGCGAGCGGGCGACCGTCGCGCGAGAACACGGTGAGTTCCATGGGCTTCTGGTAGAAGGGGCCCATGCTCATTACCCGCGGTGCGAGGCGCGCGATATTGACGCGCAGCCAGCACGGGCTGCCGGCGCCACGCGGCAGCTCGCCGCCTTCGGCGCGCTGCCAGCCGTCGGCCGGCAGGGCGGCAGGCGTCGTCGCAGCAGCGGCGGCGTCGCAGCGGTAGTCGAAGGGCACCGGTTCCTGCGCATGCGCGCTGCCCACCAGCAGCCACAGCGCCAGCGCCGCGAACGCCGCGCCGCACTTCACGCCGCACCCCGCGGTGTCACCTGCATCAGCGCCTGCACCAGCGCGTCGACGCGGATCGGCTTGGTCACGTAATCATCCATGCCCGCAGCCAGGCACTCTTCGCGGTCGCCCTGCATCGCATTGGCGGTCATGGCCACGATGCGCGGGCGCTGGCCTAACCGTACAGATGAGCAGATGCGACGCGTGGCTTCCAGCCCATCCATCTCGGGCATCTGCACATCCATCAGCACCACGTCATAGGGCTGGCGCTCGATGCATTCGATGGCCTCGATGCCGTTGCTGGCCACATCGGCCCGGTAGCCCATTTGCTGCAACAGGCGCAGCGCGAGCTTCTGGTTGACCACGTTGTCTTCGGCCAGCAGGATGCGCAGCGGGTGGCGCGCGGCCATCTGCGCGTCGGTCTTGGGTTTGGCCGCGACCACGGCCTTGGGCGCGGCTTCTTGCGCCAGCAGCGTGACCAGCGTGTCGAACAACTGGCTCTGGTGCAGGGGCTTGGCCAGTGTCGCGGCGAACAGGTCGTCGCTCGCTTCCTTGCGGCCCAGCGACGAGAACAGCACCAGCGGCAGTGCATGGCCGGCGGCGCGCAGGGTGCGCGCGAGTTCGGTGCCGTTCATGCCGGGCATGTGCATGTCCAGGATCGCCAGGTCGAACGGTTCGGCCTGCACCATCGCGGGCACGGCCAACGGGTCTGCGCTGTCTTTCACCGCCATGCCCCACTTGGCCGCCTGCAACGCGAGGATGCGCCGGTTGGTGGCGTTGTCATCAACGACCAGGATGCGCTTGCCTTGCAGCGCCGGCTGGGCGCCGAGAAAGTCACGTCTGCTGCCTTGCGGCAGCGCCGCCGGCGTGGCCTGAATGGTGAAGAGAAAGGTGCTGCCGCTGCCGGGCCCGGCACTGTCGACCCCCATCGTGCCGCCCATCAGTTCGGCCAGCCTCTTGCTGATCGCCAGGCCCAGGCCGGTGCCGCCGTACTTGCGCGTGGTGCTGCTGTCGGCCTGGCTGAACTTCTGGAACAGGCGCGACTTTCCTTCTTCGGTCAAGCCAATGCCGGTGTCGCGCACGGCGAAGTGCAGTTGGCCGTCGGCCGCGGCGACGGTCAGCACCACTTCGCCGCGCTCGGTGAACTTGACCGCGTTGCTCAGCAGGTTGAGCAGGATCTGGCGCAGCCGCGTCACGTCGCCCTGGATCGCCGCCGGCACCTCGCCGTCGAAGACATAGGCGATGTCGAGCTGCTTGTCGGCCGCGCGCGCGGCCACCAGGTCGAGCGCCGACTCCACGCATTCGCGCAGGTCGAACGGATGCGCTTCGATGTCCATGCGCCCGGCTTCGATCTTCGAGAAGTCAAGGATGTCGTTGATGATGGTCAGCAGCGAATCGCCGCCGTCACGGATGGTGTTTGCAAATTCGCGCTGATCGTCGGTTAACGGTGTGTCGAGCAGCAACCCGCTCATGCCGATCACGGCGTTCATGGGCGTGCGGATCTCGTGGCTCATGGTGGCCAGGAAGGCGCTCTTGGCTTCGTTGGCGGCTTCGGCCTGGCGCCGTGCGCTGTCGGCTTGAGCGCGGGCTTCTTGCGCTTCCTTGAACAGCCGCGCGTTCTGGATCGCGATCACCGCCTGGTCGGCAAAGGTCTCGAGCAGCGCAGTCTCCTTGGCGGTGAAGGCGGCCCACTGCCTCTCGGCATGCCGGCGCACGACGAACAGGGCGCCAACGCCACGCCCTTGCCAGATCATCGGCGCCATGATCACGGAGAAGTTACCGATCTTGGCCGCCATGCGGCGCACCAGCTCGGGCACGCCCGCGCCGTGCAATGCGTCCGGGTAGTGCATGACATGGCGCTCATGCATCGCCTGGGCGATGACCGTCTGCTCTACCAGGCGCGGCTCGTACCTGGCAAAGCGCTGGCCCTGGTCGCCACGCACCGAACCGACGTGAACGAACGAGTCGTCGTCGATCGTCATCACGCACGAATCGGTGGATTCGATCAGGCGCTGGCAGCTGTCGAGAATCTTGTCGAACACCGGCTGCGCGTCGGCCACCGAGTTGCTGATCACCTCCAGCACTTCAGCGGTGGCGGTCTGCTGCTCCAGCGCTGCCTTGGTCTCGTTGAACAGGCGCACGTTCTCGATCGCGATCGCGGCCTGCCGCGCGAAGGTCTCGACCAGCGCGATCTGACCCGGCAGGAACGGGCGCGGCTCCTCGCGGTGGAGGAAGATCGCGCCGTAAGCGCCGCCTTCGCGCGTCAGCGGCACGGCCAGGATGGCGCGAAAGCCCAGGCGCTGTTGGTTCACCCGGGCGGCCGGGTACTTCGCATCTATCAACGGCAGCACATCGGCGCAATGGATCGTCGTGCGCTCGAGAACCGCGCGGCCGGTCATCGACGTGACGTGGACCGGCACCGGGTCGCCTCGAAACTGCATCGCCCGGCCGAACGGGAAATGTCCGGCACGGGAATGCAGCATGCCGCCTTCCAGGAGAAAGATCTGCGCCGCGGTCGCGTCGCACAGCAGGGCGGCGCGATGCGCCACTGCGTCGAGCACCGGCTGCACATCGGTTGGCGAGTCACTGATCACTTCAAGGACTTCCGCGATGGCGGTCTGCTGCGCGAGCGCCTCGCGGGTCTCGTTCACGAGCCGCGCGTTCTTGATCGCAATCACCGCCTGGTCGGCGAAGGTTTGCAGCAGCGCAACGTGATGGGCGGCAAACAGCCCCGGTTCCTTGCGCGTGACGCTGATCATGCCGATCACCTCAGCGTCGCGCAGCAAAGGTGTGAACAGCATGGCGCGGTAGCCGCGCAGGCGCGCCAGATCGCGCAGCATGGGCGGCACGCCGGGGTCGGATTCCGTGTCGCCGATCTGCGCGACCTGGCCTTCTCGCACCAGCGCGAACGGCGGGAATTCGGCGATCGGCCGTGGAAAGAGGGCTTGCAAGGCCGCGTCAGCCAGCACCGTGGTGGGCGTGAACGCCGCCAGTTGCAGCACGCCGTCGATGATCTGGAACACGGTGGTCGAGAAGGCGTCGAGCAAGCGCTTGGAGCTGGATGCGATTGCCTCGAACACCGGCTGCACGTTCGACGGCGAGCTGGCGATGACCTTCAGGATCTCGGCCGTGGCGGTTTGGCGCTGCAGCGCGCTCTGGGTTTCATTGAACAAGCGGGCGTTTTCCAAGGCCGTGCCCATGCTGGCCGTCACGGTGGACAGCAGCTCTACCTGCGCCGGGCCAAAGGCGTTCTCGCGTTGGTAGTCCTCCAGGATCACTTCGCCGACAAAGCGCTCGCCGGCCAGAATGGGCACGTTGGCCAGCGACTTCGTGCCAGCGTCGGTGCCCGCAACGACGTCATAACCGGCCGCCCTGATCTGCGCCGGGCTGGCGCAGATTCGGGCCCGGCGCGAGCGCAACAGGCGCATGAACGGGCCGGCGGGCGACGGCGTGCGTGGCGCTTCTGGCGCCAGCCGCCGGCCATGCTCGATGGCGTAGAGCTGGTGGATCAGGTTGGCCTTGGCGTCGTACCACGTGATGCCGATGTCGTCGCACTTCAGTACCTCGCGCAGCGCGTCGCCCACCAGCTCAGCGATGGCCTGGAAGTCAAGCTCGGCCGCCACGCCTTCCTGGATGCGGTGGATGACGGCCAACTCGGCCGCGCGCTGTTCCAGCATGGCCGTGCGTTCGAGCAGTGTGCGCTGCAGGCCAGCGTTCAGGCGCAGGTTGGACAGTGCCGTTGCGGCGTGGGCGGCCAGTGTGGCCAGAGCGTCGCGGTCAGCGGCTTGCAAGCGGCCGCGCGGGCCTTCGGTGTCGGCATAGAGCCAACCCAGCAGGGCCGGCGCACCGGCGTGCGGGTCGAACAGCGGGGCGAACAGGCAGCAGCGTTGGTCACGGGCCGCAGCACCCGGCGCTCCGATGTGCAGGGCAGCCGCCGCTTGCTGGCCGGCGCTGATCAGCCAGGGTGTGATGGCCTTGAGCAGCGCGCCAGGCGGCTCGCCACGCGGCAGCCTGGCCGCGGCGATTTCGGGCCCTTGGTCGGTGTGCAGCACCAGCAGGCTGCGTCGTGCGGGCCACTGCCGCGCCACGGCCCGCACCACGCTGCGGTACAGGGCAGCGGCGCTGCGCGAGCGGTTCAATTCAAGCGTGATGTCGAGCAGGGTAGCGTGTGCCGAGGGCGGGCCGGACGGCACCGCTGGCGCAGCGGCCGGGTGGCGTGGCAGCGGGCGCACGGCCATCAGGCGGCTCCCCGTGGTGAGGCGTGCAGCAGCGCCTGCACCAGCGCATCGACCCGGATCGGCTTGGTCACGTAGTCGTCCATGCCCGCGGCCAGGCAGGCCTCGCGGTCGCCTTGCATCGCGTTGGCGGTCATGGCGACGATGCGCGGGCGCTGCGCTAACGGTTGAGAAGAGCAGATTCGCCGCGCGGCTTCCAGGCCGTCCATTTCGGGCATCTGCACATCCATCAGCACCACGTCGTAGGGCTGGCGCTCGACGCTCTCGACGGCCTCGATGCCGTTGCTGGCCAGGTCGGCGCGGTAGCCCATTTGCTGCAACAGGCGCAGTGCCAGCTTCTGGTTGACCACGTTGTCTTCGGCCAGCAGGATGCGCAAGGGGTGATGCTGCGCCATCTGCGCATCCACCCTTGGCTTGGCGGTGGCGCCGGTCGGCTTGGGTGTGCCGCCATGGCCCAGCAAACTGACCAGCGTGTCGAACAACTGACTCTGGCGCAGCGGCTTGGCCAGCGTGGCGGCAAACAAGCCGTCCGCCGCCTCCTTGCGACCGAGTGAACTGAACAGCACCAGCGGCAGGGTGTGGCCCGCCAGGCGGATGTGCCGGGCCAGCGTGGCGCCATCCGTGCCTGGCATCTGCATGTCCAGAATGGCCAGGTCGTAGGCGCCGGACGCAAGCAGGTCCAGCGCCGGCTCCGCGGCTTCGGCCTCTTGCACCTGCATGCCCCACTTGGCGGCCTGCAGCGCGAGGATGCGCCGGTTGGTGGCGTTGTCATCGGCAACCAAGATGCGCTTGCCCTGCAACGCCGGTTGCTCGCCCTGTAGCGAGCGCCGCGTGCCTGGCGGCAGCGTGGCCGGCTTGTGCGCGATGGTGAAGTGAAAGCGGCTGCCACGCCCCGGGCCGGCGCTCTCGGCCCACATGCTGCCGCCCATCAACTCGGCCAGCAGCCTGCTGATGGCCAGGCCCAGGCCGGTGCCGCCGTACTTGCGCGTGGTGGACGAGTCGGCCTGGCTGAACTTCTGGAACAAACGGCTCAGGCCGGTTTCGCTCAAGCCGATGCCGGTGTCGCGCACCTCGAATTGCAGCAACTCGCCTGCAGGCTGCACGCTGAGCACCACTTCGCCGGCTGCGGTGAACTTGACGGCATTGGACAACAGGTTGAGCAACACCTGGCGCAGCCGCGTCACGTCGCCAATGATGGCCGGCGGCACCTCGCCTTCAAACACATAGGCCAGCTCCAAGTGCTTTTCGGCGGCACGGCTGGCGACCAGGTCGAGTGCCGACTCCACGCACTCGCGCAGGTCAAACGCTTGCGCTTCGACATCCATGCGCCCAGCCTCGATCTTGGAGAAGTCGAGGATGTCGTTGATGATGGTCAGCAGCGCATCACCGCTGTCGCGGATGGTGGCGGCAAAGTCGCGCTGCTCGTCGGTCAGGGACGTGTCCAGCAGCAAGCCGCTCATGCCGATCACCGCGTTCATCGGCGTGCGGATCTCGTGGCTCATGGTGGCCAGGAAGGCGCTCTTGGCTTCGTTGGCGGTTTCGGCGGCGGCGCGCGACTCCTGTGCTTCCTTGAACAGCCGCGCGTTGCGCAGCGCCACCATGGCGTGCAGGCTCAGGCCGACCAGGAACTCCAGCTCGCGAGCATCGAAGGGCTGGCCGCCGCTGCGCCACACCGCCATTGCGCCTTGTACGGCGGCGCCGGCGCGCAGCGGCACCACCATCAGGCGTTCGGCGTCAGGGTGCTCGGCGTCTGCGGGGTGGCTGTGCCGAGCATCGGCGTGGGTGTCGTTGATGAGTTCGGGTTGGCCGCTTTGCAGCAGGCTGCCGATGATGCCGCGGCCGGTGTGGATGACGGTGGCCTTGATCTGCTCGGCCGTATCGCCCAAGGCAACGATGGCGCGATGGGTCTGGCCGCCTTCGTCGGGAATGAAGATGGCGCTGCTGCCGGCGTTGAGCAGATCCTTGGCGCAGCGGGCGATGCCGTCCATCACCTGCGGCAGCTCCAGCGACGACGACAACTCGCGCCCCACCTCGGCCAGCGCGGCCGCTTCGCGCGCGCGGCGCTGGGTCTCTTGCAGCAAGCGCGCGTTCTCGAGCGCCACACCCATGCTGGAGCCCACCGTTTGCAGCAGGCGCACATCGGCCGCGCTGAAGGCATGCTCGCGCTCGAAGCTTTCGACCAGGATCGAACCGAGCAGCTTGTCGCCGCCAATGATGGGCACCTCGGCGGTGGACAGCGACGAGTCGGTGCCCGGCACCGGGTTGATCCTGGCCACCTCTACCGCCGTGCGGTGCAGCACGGGCTCGCGCTTGTGCTGCAGCGCAGCCCAGCGCGGCTCGGCAATCGCCTGCGATGGAATGTCGTGCCGCACGCCATGCTCGAACTCGTACAGGTAGTGCACCGAGCGGCTGGCGTGGTCGAGCCAGCGGATGCCGATGTCCTGCGTGCGCAGCACCGCGCGCAGCTTGTCGCCCACCAGGTCGACGATGGCCTGGAAGCCCAGTTCGGCCGCGATGCCCAGCTGGATGCGGTTGATGATGTCCAGCTCGCTGGCGCGTTGTTCGGCCTGGGTCCGGGCCGCCTTGAGCTGCGCTGTGCGCTGGGCAACCTGGCGTTGCAGACCCGCGGCGAAGCGCAGCTTGGCCAGCGCCGCCGCGGCCTGCGCGGCCAGGGCGGCCAGCAAATCGAGCTCGGTTTCGCTGAAGCGGCCGTGGCGGCCTTCGGTGTCGGCATAGAGCCAGCCCAGCAGATGCGGCGCGGCGGCGGGCGCATCGAACAGGGGCGCCACCAGGCAACTGCGTTGCTGGATGGGCGGCGCGCCGGGCGGGCCGATGTGCAAGGCGGCAGCGCGTTGCTGGCCGGCATCGACCAGCCAGGGCGTGATGGCCGCCAGCAGCGCGGCGGGCTTTTCGCCGCGTGGCAGAGCAGCCGCCGCGATCTCAGGTGCCTGCGCCGTGTTCAGCACGAGCAGGGTGCGCCGTGCCCGCCAGTGCCGGGCGATGGCCTGCACCAAGCCGCGGCCAAGCGCAGCGGCGCTGCGGGCGCGGTTCAGCTCAAGGGTGATGTCCAGCAGGGCGGCAGCCATTGCGGGCCCCCCGGTCGGCGCGGTGGGCGGGGTGGTCAGCCGTTTCGCGCGAGACGGGGTGCGCATCGGGGGCACGCTGGAACCTCCATACGGGCGGTTTGCCGCACAGTGCGGCGCAGTCTAACGTTGCACCCGAAACGGCTTGTCGTACCTGCTGCACAACCACTCGCGCAGGTCCGGCGACGACTTGCAGGAAAATGCGCGCTCAAGCACCCACCCGGCCAGCCCCCATGACCGCCAGAACCCTGTACGACAAACTCTGGGACGACCATGTCGTCCACACCGAAGAAGACGGCACCGCCACGCTGTACATCGACCGCCATCTGGTGCACGAGGTGACCAGCCCGCAAGCCTATGAAGGCCTGCGCCTGGCCGGGCGCAAGGTGTGGCGCGTCAGTTCGGTGGTGGCCACGGCCGACCACAACACACCCACCACCGGTTGGGCCGACGGCTACAACGGCATCAAAGACGCCATCAGCAAGCTGCAGATCACCACGCTCGACGCCAACATCGCGGCGCATGGTGCGGCGGCGTTCTTCCCGTTTCTCGACAAGCGCCAGGGCATCGTGCATGTGATCGGCCCCGAGCAGGGCGCCACACTTCCGGGCATGACCGTGGTGTGTGGCGACTCGCACACCAGCACGCATGGCGCCTTCGGCGCGCTGGCACATGGCATTGGCACCAGCGAGGTTGAACATGTGTTGGCCACGCAAACGCTGCTGGCGAAGAAGGCGAAGAACCTGCTCATCAAGGTGGAAGGCACTTTGCCGCGCGGCTGCACGGCCAAGGACATTGCGCTGGCCGTCATCGGCCGCATTGGCACGGCCGGCGGCACGGGCAGCACGATCGAGTTTGCCGGCGCGGCCATTCGCGCCTTGAGCATGGAAGGGCGCATGACCCTGTGCAACATGGCCATTGAAGCAGGCGCGCGCGCCGGCATGGTGGCGGTGGATGAGAAGACGCTCGACTATGTGAAGGGCCGCCCCCTGGCACCCAAGGGCGTGGAGTGGGATGTGGCGGTGGCGCAATGGCGCGGCCTGCACAGCGACCCCGGCGCGAAGTTTGACGTGGTGGTGGAGTTCGACGCGGCGCAAATGCGCCCGCAAGTCACCTGGGGCACCAGCCCCGAGATGGTGCTGTCGATTGAAGACCGGGTGCCCGACCCCGACAAGGAAAAAGACCCCATCAAGCGCGGCGCCATCGAGCGTGCCTTGGTCTACATGGGCCTGACGCCGAACAAGGCGATTGCCGACATCCGCATCGACAAGGTCTTCATCGGCTCGTGCACCAACAGCCGCATCGAAGACCTGCGTGACGCCGCGGCCGTGGTACGGCGGGTGGGGGGGAAAGTTGCCGCAAACGTTAAATTGGCGTTGGTGGTGCCGGGCTCAGGCCTGGTGAAGGCACAGGCCGAAGCCGAAGGGTTGGACAAGATTTTCAAGGCCGCCGGGTTCGAATGGCGCGAGCCGGGCTGCTCGATGTGCCTGGCCATGAATGCAGACAGGTTGGAGCCCGGTGAGCGCTGTGCCTCCACCAGCAACCGCAATTTCGAAGGCCGCCAGGGCGCGGGCGGCCGCACCCACCTGGTCAGCCCGGCGATGGCCGCCGCGGCGGCATTGCAGGGGCACTTTGTTGATGTGCGCCGCATTGCCTGAACTCTTCGAGAATCAACCATGCAAGCCTTCACCGTACACAAGGGCCTGGTCGCGCCGCTGGACCGCGAGAACGTCGACACCGACGCGATCATTCCCAAGCAGTTCCTGAAGTCGATCCAGCGCTCGGGCTTCGGCCCCAACCTGTTCGACGAATGGCGCTACCTCGACAAGGGCGAACCCGGCCAGCCTGATGTGCCGCGCAAACCCAACCCCGATTTCGTGCTCAACCAGGCGCGCTACCAGGGCGCTTCAGTGCTGCTGGCCCGGCGCAATTTCGGCTGCGGGTCGAGCCGGGAACACGCGCCCTGGGCACTCGATCAGTTCGGTTTTCGCGCCTTGATCGCGCCCAGCTACGCCGACATCTTCTTCAACAATTGCTACAAGAACGGCCTGCTGCCCGTGGTGCTGCCCGAGGCCCAGGTCGCGCGGCTGTTCGACGAGGTGCTGGCCTTTCCCGGCTACAGCCTGACGGTGGATTTGCCGCGCCAGGTGGTGGTCAAACCCGATGGCCAGGAGCTGCCGTTCGAGGTGCAGGCGTTTCGCAAGTACTGCCTGGTGAATGGCTTTGACGACATCGGCCTCACCTTGCGCCATGCCGACAAGATCAAGGCTTTTGAGGCCGAACGCCTGGCGCGCATGCCCTGGTTGGCCCAGCGGCTTCTTTGAAACGTTAACAAAACAAACTCATGAAAATTGCAGTCTTGCCGGGTGACGGCATCGGCACCGAAATCGTTGCCGCAGCGGTGAAGGTCCTGGGCGCGCTCGACTTGAAATTCGAGCTGGAACACGCCCTGGTGGGCGGCGCGGCCTATGAAGCGCACGGCCACCCTTTGCCCGACAGCACCCTGAAGCTGGCGCAGGCGGCTGACGCCATTCTGTTCGGCGCCGTGGGCGACTGGAAGTACGACAAGCTCGAACGCGCGCTGCGCCCGGAGCAAGCCATCCTGGGCCTGCGCAAGCACCTGGGCTTGTTCGCCAACTTCCGCCCGGCGATCTGCTACGAGCAGCTCACGCAGGCGTCATCGCTGAAGCCCGAACTGGTGGCCGGGCTGGACATCCTCATCATCCGCGAGCTGACCGGCGACATCTACTTCGGCCAGCCGCGCGGCCGCCGCACGGCGGTGGACGGCCGCTTCCCGGGTGCCGAAGAAGCCTTCGACACCATGCGCTACAGCAAGCCTGAAATCGAGCGCATCGCGCATGTGGCGTTCCAGGCGGCACGCAAGCGCGGCAAGAAGCTGACCAGTGTGGACAAGGCCAACGTGCTGGAAACCTTCCAGTTCTGGAAAGACGTGGTCACCGAGGTGCATGCGCAGTACCCCGATGTGAAGCTCGACCACATGTACGTTGACAACGCGGCCATGCAACTGGTGAAGGCGCCCAAGGCGTTCGATGTGGTCGTCACCGGCAACATGTTCGGCGACATCCTGTCTGATGAAGCGGCCATGCTCACCGGTTCGATCGGCATGCTGCCTTCGGCCTCATTCGACGCCAAGAACAAAGGTCTGTACGAGCCCAGTCACGGCAGCGCGCCCGACATCGCCGGCCAGGGCGTGGCTAACCCCCTGGCTACAATCTTGTCCGCTGCCATGATGCTTCGCTTCACCCTCAACCAAGTCGCCGCCGCGGACCGCATCGAGTCTGCGGTGCGCGCCGTGCTGGCTTCGGGCCTGCGCACGGCCGACATCTGGTCAGCGGGCACGCAGCGCGTGGGCACGGTGGCGATGGGCGATGCGGTGGTCGCTGCGCTGACTGCCACCGCAACCACTAAAACGATCACCAAGAGCTGACAGCTCCGGTTTCGTTTCGCCCCAACCCTGGACCCCGGCGACGCGAGCCGGGCAACCAAGGGGTCCAGGCACAACTGGAAAGGCGCTTTAGAAATGGCACTCGCACAACAACCTTTGGTCGGCCTGGTCGGCTGGCGTGGCATGGTCGGCTCGGTCTTGCTCGACCGCATGCAGGCGGAGGGCGACTTCGGCTTGATCGAGCCGATGTTCTTCTCCACCAGCAACGCCGGCGGCCCGGCCCCGGCCCAAACGCGCAGCGAAACCCGGCTGCGCGACGCGAACGACATTGCACAGCTCAAGCGCTGCGAAGTCATCATCACCGCGCAGGGCGGCGAGTACACCAAAGCGGTCTACCCGCAACTGCGCGCCGCGGGCTGGAAGGGCTACTGGATTGATGCGGCCAAGACGCTGCGCATGCAGGACGACGCGGTCATCATCCTCGACCCGGTTAACCTGAACGTCATCAAAAATGCGCTGACCAAGGGCGGGCGCGACTTCATCGGCGGCAACTGCACCGTGAGCTGCATGCTGATGGGCGTGGGCGCCTTGTTCAAGGCCGATTTGGTGGAATGGATGACGGCCACCACCTACCAGGCGGCCTCGGGCGGCGGCGCGCAACACATGCGTGAGTTGCTCACGCAGTACGGCACGCTGAATGCAGAGGTGCGTGGCCTGCTCGACAACCCGGCCTCGGCCATTCTTGAAATCGACCGCCTTGTGGCGGCGCGCCAACGCGGCATGAGCAGCGAAGAGACGGCGAATTTCGGCGTGCCACTGGGCGGCAGCCTGATTCCCTGGATCGACGCCGACCGCGGCGACGGCACCAGCCTGGAGGAGTGGAAGGGCGGGGTTGAAACCAACAAGATCCTCGGCCGCGGCGCAGGCTTCGGCACCGAGCCGGTGCCCATCGATTCGATTTGCGTGCGCGTGGGCGCCATGCGCTGTCACAGCCAGGCGCTGACCATCAAGCTCAAGCGTGACGTGCCGCTGGCCGACGTGGAAGCGCTGATTGCGCACGACAACGCCTGGGCGCGCCTGGTGCCCAACACGAAGGAAGCCACGCTGCAGCAGCTCACCCCGGTGGCGGTGACGGGCACCATGAACATACCGGTCGGGCGGGTGCGCAAACTGGCGCTTGGGCCGCAGTACCTGGGCGCCTTTACCATCGGCGACCAGTTGCTGTGGGGTGCGGCCGAGCCGTTGCGCCGCATGTTGCGGCTACTGTTGGAAGGTTGAGGCTGGCGCCGCGCACACGGCGCGGCGGGGTTCGGGGCTGTAGCAGGCGCCGGGCCAAAGCGCGGAAACGGTGCTGTTTCCGCCGCAATGTCAGCCTTTGCATGAGCTTGTCACACTATATGCTTGATGCTATTGTGATTTCTGTCGCACCGGGGTTAGCCCGCCGGGCTGGCCTGGGCGCAGAGGTTGTCATGGGTCAGTCTGTGCGGGCTACAGTGCCTGCCGGCTGGATTTGGGAGACGCCTTGAAAGTTCGCACCTTGAATGCTGCCCGCCATGCCTTGCATGCCGTGGCCCTGGCCACGCTGGCGCTGAGCGCGGGACATGCCGCCGCCTTGGGGCTGGGCCGAATGGTCGTTCAGTCGGCCATTGGCGAGGCCATGCGCGCCGAGATCGACATCAACAGCATGACGCCGGAAGAGGCTGCCACGTTGCGCCTGCGCGTGGCGCCAGTTGAGGTTTATCGTGCTGCCGGCGTGGAATACAACCCGGTGATGGCGCAAACGCAGGTCAGCCTGCAGCGCCGCGCCGACGGCCGGCCCTACCTGCGCCTGACCAGCGACCGCGCTGTGCAAGAGCCGTTTGTCGATGTGATTCTTGAGCTGAATTGGTCCAACGGCCGGCTGATGCGCGAGTACACGCTGCTGTTCGACCCGCCGACGCAGCGCAACCAGGCCGCAGCACCTGCTGCGCCAGCGGCCGCGCCCATCATCGCTGCGGCACCGGCTGCGCCTGCGGCACCCGCACCTACCCCGGCACCCACTCCAGCCCCTGCGCCTGCACCGTCGGCAGCCGCGCCGGTTCCTGCGCCTGCAGCGGCTGCGCCCAGCCCCGCGCGCGCTGCTGCCAAGCCCGCGCCCAGCCCGGCCGCAGCCGCACAGGCCTCGCCAGGCCCCAGCGACTACCGCGTTCGCACGGGGGATTCGCTGAGCTTCATCGCCCAGCGCCATGCGCGCCGTGGCGTCTCGCTCGAACAGATGTTGGTGGCCTTGCAGCGCGCCAACCCCGATGCCTTTGTCGAAGGCAACATGAACCGCCTGCGCGCCGGCACGGTGCTCAATGTGCCGGCTGGCGAAACGGCCGGTCAGATTCCCCAGACCCAGGCGCGAGAAGTCATCCAGGCCCACAGCGCCGACTTCCAGGCCTACCGCCAGCGCCTGGCCGGCGGCGTTGCCACGGCCAAGGTTGACGATCGCCCGCGCCAAGCCAAAGGGCAGGTCGCGGCCAAGGTGGACGACCGCAAACCAGCCCCTTCGGCCAGTGCCGACAAGCTGACCCTGGCCCAGGGCTCGGCACGCTCGGCGCCATCGGTTGAAGCGAAGATCTCGCGCGAAAGCGCCAAGAAGGACGAGACCAGCCGCCTGGCCGAGTTGTCGCGCAACGTTGAAGAATTGAAAAAGATCCAGACCGCCTCGGGCGCCGCGCCCGTGGTGGCCGCGGCCCCGGCCGCCAAGGCCAGCGCTGCGCCTGGCGCGGCGCCCGTCACCCCGCTGGTGCCCACGCCAGCCGTGGCCGCCCCCGTGGTGCCGGCGGCACCGGCCGTCGCGGTGTCCGTGCCGGTGCCCCCGCCGGTGGTGGCTGCCGCCCCCGTTGCGCCGCCCAAACCACCTGCGGCCGCACCGGCCAGCGCACCTGCGCGCCCGGCGCCCGCGGTGGCCAAGGCCTCGGCGCCGGCAGCACCCAAGCCGGCGGCGCCGGTGGCCGACGAGCCCGGCCTGCTCGACAGCCCTTGGGTCCTGCCCGCAGCCGGCGTGTTGGCTGCCTTGCTGGCCGCTTTCGGTGCTTACCGTTTGCGCGGCCGCCTGCGCAAGGCCGGTGGTGAAACCTCGTTCTTGGAAAGCCGCCTGCAACCCGATTCGTTCTTTGGTGCCAGTGGCGGTCAACGCATCGACACCCGCGATGTGGCCACGGCAACGTCGGCTGCCAACTCGCCGTCGTCGATGAGTTATTCGCTCAGCCAGCTCGATGCGATCGGTGATGTCGACCCCGTGGCCGAGGCCGATGTCTACCTGGCCTATGGCCGCGACCTGCAAGCTGAAGAGATTCTCAAAGAGGCAATGCGCACCACGCCCGAGCGCATGGCCGTGCGCACCAAGCTGCTGGAGGTCTATGCCAAGCGGCGCGACACCAAGGGCTTCGAGCTGCTGGCCACACAGTTGTTTTCACTGACCAGCGGGCGTGGTGAAGATTGGGACAAGGCGCAGGAACTGGGCCGCCAGATCGACCCGGACAACCCGTTGTACGAGCCGGGCGGCCAACCGGCGGCCATGAACGGCCAAACCGAGCCGCCGCCCGAGCCGCTGGGCGCCAGCACCATGCCGCAGTCGGTGATGCCCGGCCCGGGCGAGCTTGAAGCCGCGGCCGCCCCACAGCAGGCGGGGCCCCTGGGCGGGCTGGATCTCGACCTCGATCTCGACTTGACGCCGCAGCGCGCTGCACCACAAGCCCAGGCCTTCGGCCCGGCCGAGGTGACGCAGGCGTTCAACACGCGGGCTGAGCTGAACAGCAGTGACGCCCTGGAAATTGACCTCGGCGCCATGGGCGACGCCGCAGCGGCTGACCGAGCCGGCGCGATCGACTTCGACCTCGGCTCGATCTCGCTGGATCTCGACGCACCGGATTCTGTGTCGCCGCCGGCTTCGCGCTTCGACTCCAAGCTGCCCGAACTGCCCGACGTGCCATCGCAATTGCCCAGCGAAGAAGGTGACCCGCTGATGCGCAAGCTTGAGCTGGCCGAAGAGTTCCGCCAGATCGGCGACATGGAAGGCGCGCGCGACCTGCTCGAAGAAGTGGCCTCGCGCGGCGAAGGCGGTGTGCAGGCCCGGGCGCGCGCCATGCTCGAAAGCCTTGGCTGAACCTGCGGGCCGCGCCGAGCGCGCGGTCGTGGGTGGCGCAGGTGCGCACGATGCCGTCTCCACGCGGCTGGCACTGGGTATCAGCTACCGCGGCAGCGGCCTCCAGGGCTGGCAATCTCAACCCGCAGGCCTGACGGTTCAAGACCGCGTTGAAGCCGCATTGGCCCAGTTTGCGGGCTGCGCCGTGCGCACGCACTGCGCCGGCCGCACCGATGCCGGCGTGCACGCTTTCAACCAAGTCGTTCACATCGACGCGCCGGTGCAGCGCGAGCTGTTCTCCTGGGTACGGGGCGTGAACCGCTACCTCGACTCAGGCATCGCCATCAACTGGTGCGCGCCCGTGGCGAGTGACTTCCATGCCCGCAACAGTGCGCGCGGGCGGCGCTACCGCTATGTGCTGCTGGCCGCGCCGGTGCGCCCGGCGCTGGAAGCGCAGGCCTGCGGCTGGGTCGTCAAACCGCTGGATGCACAGGCCATGGGGCAGGCGGCGCAGTGCCTCGTCGGCGAGCACGACTTCACCAGCTTTCGCGCCGCGCAGTGCCAAGCGGCCAGCCCGGTCAAGACGCTGCGCAGCATTGCCATCAGCCAGCGCGGGGCGTATTGGCGCTTTGATTTCGACGCCAGTGCTTTCTTGCACCACATGGTGCGCAACATCATGGGTTGCTTGATTGCGGTGGGCAGCGGGGCGCGCCCGCCGCATTGGCTGGCCGAGGTGCTGGCCGCGCGCAGCCGTGCGGCCGCGGCGCCCACCTTCGCGCCCGACGGGCTGTACTTCGTTGGCCCGTACTACGATGCGCACCATGCCCTGCCCGAACACGTGCCCGCGATGGATTGGTTGCCCTGAATCGAAGGGCGCTGCCGCATGACGCGGCGCACGCGCATCAAGATCTGCGGCATCACGCGCGAGGCTGATCTGCACACCGCCGCGCAATGCGGTGCTGATGCCTTGGGCTTCGTGCTGTACCCGAAGAGCCCGCGCTTCGTGCCCGAGGCGCGGTTGTATGCGCTGGCGCGAGAGCTGCCAGCGTTCGTGACGCCGGTGCTGCTGTTTGTCAACGCCGCGCCCGATGACATTGCCCGCGCACTGCAGGCCATGCCCCAAGCCCTGCTGCAATTCCATGGTGACGAAACGCCAGGCGAGTGCGCCGCGGCGGGCCGGCCCCATCTGCGCGCTGCGCGCATGGCGGCGGGTTTTGATTTGTTAGACTTTGCTGCACTTCACCGCCAGGCCCAAGGCCTGCTGCTCGACGCCCATGTCGATGCCTACGGCGGTGTTGGAAAGGCATTCGATTGGTCACTCATACCACCAAGCGTTCCCTTGCCGCTCGTTTTGTCTGGTGGCTTGAATCCTGCAAATGTGGGCGAAGGAATCGCGCGCGTGCGGCCCTGGGCCGTTGACGTGAGCACCGGCGTGGAAAGCGCAAAGGGCATCAAGGATGCCGCAGCGTTGCGCCGGTTCTGCCAGGCAGTGCGTGATGCAGATGCACGCATGCCCGGCGCGTAGTTTCTTCGAACACACCCCATGCTGAACTATCACCAGCCCGACGCCCGCGGGCATTTCGGGCCCTATGGCGGCAGCTTCGTTGCCGAAACCCTGACCCATGCGCTTGATGAGCTGAAGGCCGCTTACGCGCATTACTCGCAAGACGCCGAGTTCCAGCGCGAATTCAACTACGAGCTGGCGCACTTCGTGGGCCGGCCCAGCCCGATTTACCACGCCGCGCGCATGAGCCGCGAACTCGGCGGCGCGCAGATCTACCTCAAGCGCGAAGACTTGAACCA
>JANOXU010000075.1:0-4520 GCA_031418595.1 Burkholderiales bacterium | reverse complement strand
AATCTTGGTACGCTCTTCCATGGTCGGTCTCCAGGTTGTTGACGACGCAAGTCGCAGCATGTAGCACTGCTTGCCTTGGCAAGCAACCTACGATGTCGGAGACCGGCCGCCTGTCTTGGCGCGGCGACCATGATGTCTAGTTCAGCCTGGGCGGCGCTGTAGGCGCGGGCCCACAGCGAAAGCCGGCGCCGGCTGATTGGCGTGGCGCGGTGGCCTGGGGATGATGAATCCCTTGCCCACTCAGCCAGGCCCCATGACGACAGCCCACGCCCCGTTTGCCGACCCGCGCCAGAACCAGTTGCTGGCCGCGTTGCCGCCCGCCCAATGGCCGCAATGGCAGGCCTTGCTGGAGCCGGTGAATCTGCAACGCGGCCAGGTGCTGGGCGAAAGCGGGCGCACGCCAGCGCACGTGTACTTCCCGGTCACGGCGGTGGTGTCGCTGCTGGTGCTCACGCTCGAGGGCGAAGCCACCGAAGTGGCCGTGGTGGGCCATGACGGCGTGGTCGGTATTTCGTTGTTCATGGGTGGCAGTGCCATGCCCAGCCAGGCGGTGGTTCAGGCCGATGGCACGGCCTACCGTTTGCGCGCCGCGGCGCTGATGGGTGCGGTGGAACACGGCGGCGCCGTGCTGGAGACGCTGTTGCGCTACACCCAGGCGCTGATGGCGCAGGTGGCGCAAACCGCGTTGTGCAACCGCTACCACTCGATCAGCCAGCAGTTCAGCCGCCGCCTCCTGCAAGGGCTGGACCGCGCGCCGTGCGACGACCTGCAAATGACGCAGGAAAGCGCGGCCCAGTTGCTGGGCGTGCGCCGCGAGGGCGTGACGGCCGCGGCGTTGAAGTTGCAGCGCAGCGGCGTCATCAGCTACCGCCGCGGCCACATTGCCGTGCTCGACCGCAGTGCCCTGGAGCGCCACACCTGCACTTGTTACGGCGCGACCAAGCGCGAATACCAGCGTTTGATGCCCAGGGCCATGGCGCTGGCGGCCTGACGCCGCACGGTATTCGCGCCTAAGTGGCTAGGCGCACAGACGCCACGCCCGAAAACGCCCACTGTAGGCGAGCCCGGCACCGTCGGCTTGAGTTGGAGGCTGATTCGAAAGCAGCCGCCGACTCCCCTGCAAGACCCCTGGAGCGCCCTGAGGGCAGCGTGGAAAACCAACTCATCAACATGCTGCCGCGGCAGGACAGGCTGCGCTTGCTCGCCCTGTGCGAACCCATTCAACTGATCTTGTCCGAGGTGCTGTGCCAACCCGGTCAGGCCATCCGCCATGTCTACTTTCCCACCGATGGCTTCATTTCCCTGCTGACGCTGGTTGAGGGCATACCCAGCCTGGAGGTGGGCATGGTCGGCCACGAAGGCATGCTGGGTGCACAGTTGGCACAGGGCGTGCTCACCGCGCCCTTGCATGCCCTGGTGCAGGGCCCGGGGCACGCCTGGCGCGTGGCCGCGGTGCCGTTTCGCAAGGAGCTGGCGCGCAGCACGGCATTGCAGCGCGTGCTGCACCGCTACCTGTACGTGATGATGGGGCAGCTCACGTCTTCGGCGGCGTGCCTGCGCTTTCACCGCATCGGCCCGCGCCTGGCACGCTGGCTGCTGATGAGCCAGGACCGTGCCCACAGCGAACGCTTTCACGTCACCCACGAGTTCCTGGCCTACATGCTGGGCGTGCGCCGGGTCGGCATCACCGGCGCTGCCGGGGGCCTGCAACGCGGCGGCTTGATCGAGTACACGCGCGGCGAGCTGCATGTACTGGATCGGGCGGGCCTGGAAGCCGCTGCATGCAGCTGTTACGCGACCGATCGCCTGGCCTATGCGAGCGTGATGAAGCCAGCTTGAGGCCTGCGTGTACGCGGCCATGGCGCGGCAGCGCCAAAGGGGTGAAGGAAAGCGCCGCAGTGTGCGCCAGCGCACCGAACTGCCACACCTCAACCCGTACGCTGGTGCGTGCACTGCATGGCGCCACATCGGGTTGCGCCGCGCTCCAGGCGCTGCGCACGCCACTTGCATCACTGCGAAGGAATTGACATGAAACCGTCCTCATTGATCTGTGCCCTGCTGGCCAGCGCCGGCTTGCTGGCCTGCGACAAACCCACGGTGGTGAACGTGCCGCCCGCGCCCGCGCCCATGGCCGTGCCGGGGCCGGCCGGGCCCACGGGGGCCACCGGCAATACGGGCAACACCGGCAACACCGGGGCCACTGGCAACACCGGCAGCACTGGCAACACCGGCAGCACCGGCAAGCCAGGCGACAGTGGCGTGGTCGTGGTCATGCCCATGGCCTCGGAAACACCGGCCAGTTCGGCCACGCCGCCCAAGTGATCATGTGCACCGCCGGCAACGCCGTGCGGCGTCCCAACCTCCCCACCACTCGGAGCCAATCATGAGCCTGGGCACCATTTTGTTGATCGTTCTGATCCTGCTGCTGGTCGGCGCCTTTCCCAGTTGGCCGCACAGCCGCAGTTGGGGCTATGGCCCCAGCGGCGGGCTGGGGCTGGTGGTTTTGGTAGTGGTCGTGTTGTTGTTGATGGGTCGCCTGTGACGTGAACAAGGGCCACGTCGGCCGGCCGGTGATGCGGCGTGGCTTGACCAGCGCCGCGCTGGTGCTGGGCCTGCTGGCGCTGCCCGGCTGTGCCAGCGCGCCCATTGCGTTGCCCAGCCCGGGCGCTGCGCCGTCCAGCGCGGTGCAATTGGTGGGTCCGCGCGGGCCGCTGTCGGCCGCGCAGAGCCAGGCGGTGCTGGAGCGGCTGCAAAAACGCGGCACGCCCACCGACATCTTCGAGCGCCACCTGGCCATCGAAGAAGCCGTTGCCGACGGCCCCTTGACCGTCGGCAACGACGCCGTGCTGTTGCAAGACGGCCCGGCCACCTACCGCGCGATGTTCGCCGCCATCGACGCCGCGCGCGACCACATCAACATGGAAACCTACATCTTCGACGACGACGAGGTGGGCCAGCGCTTCGCCCAGGCGCTCATCAATAAGCAGCGCCAGGGCGTGGCGGTGCACCTGATCCGCGACAGCGTGGGCACGCTGGGCACGCCCGGCGCGTTCTTCCAGACGCTGGTTGACAGCGGCGTCAAGGTGCTCGAGTTCAACCCCGTCAACCCGCTGCTGGCGCGCCGGGGCTGGGAGCTGAACCAGCGTGACCACCGCAAGCTGCTCATCGTCGACGGCCAAGTCGCGTTCCTGGGCGGCATCAACGTCAGCAGCGTGTATTCGGGCGGCTCGTTCAGGCAGCGCCGGGGCAGCAGCGCCGAGCCCGCCTGGCGCGACACCCACCTGCAACTGCGCGGCCCCGTGGTGGCCGAGCTGCAGAAGATGTTCCTGGCCACCTGGGCGCAGCAGCAAAGCGCCGAGTTGCCGCTGCGGCGTTACTTCCCGCCGCCGCAGCAGGCCGGCAGCCTGGTGGTGCGCGCCATCGGCAGCTCGCCCACCGCGCCTTACAGCCAGATCTACGCCACGCTGCTGTCGGCGCTGGCCAGTGCTGAAACCAGCGTGCTGTTGACCAACGCCTACTTTGCCCCCGACCCGCAGTTGCTGCTGGCGCTGGAAGCGGCGGCGGCGCGCGGAGTGGATGTGAAGTTGATCCTGCCCAGCCAGACCGACAACTGGCTGGTGTTCCACGCCGGGCGCAGCCACTACGAGCGCTTGCTGCAAGCCGGCGTGAAGATCTTCGAGCGCAGCGGCGTGATCCTGCATTCGAAAACCGCGCTGATCGACGGCGTGTGGTCCACCGTGGGCTCGACCAACCTCGACTGGCGCAGTTTCGTCCACAACCACGAACTCGACGCCGTGGTGCTGGGCGCGGCGTTTGGGGCCCAGGTGCGCGCCATGTTCGAGCGCGACCTGGCGGCATCGCAAGCCATCGACCTGGCCACCTGGCAGCGCCGCGCCCTGGCCTTGCGTGCCAAGGAGCTGTTTGCTCGGGCTTGGGAATACTGGCTGTAGACCTACCTGTTCATCAGCACTGTGCGTTGCCGTACAGACGGCGCCGCCGGGGCGGGCTGAAATGCGGCTGATGCAACACAGCCGTACCGCGACCCTGGCATGACGAGCCCAACACAGCATCCCGCGCCCAGCGCCGCACCCGGCGCTGCACCGGCCAACGGCCCTGACGCCGCAGCGCCAGCCAGCACGCTTGATGGCGCGGCGAAGACCCGCGGCACCCCGGGCGCGAACACTGATGCGCCCCACGGCACGAATGGCGGCGGCGATGGCAGCAAGGCGAGCCATGGCCCAAACGGCACCAACGGCACCAACGGCACCAACGGCACCAACGGCACCAACGGCACCAACGGCACCAACGGCACCAACGGCGCAAACGGCGCAAACGGCGCAAACGGCGCAAACGGCGCAAACGGCGCAAACGGCGCAAACGGCGCAAACGGCGCAAACGGCGCAAACGGCGCAAACGGCGCAAACGGCGCAAACAGCGCAAACAGCGCAAACAGCGCAAACAGCGCAAACAGCGCAAACAGCGCAAACAGCGCAAACAGCGCAAACAGCGCAAACAGCGCA
>JANOXU010000074.1:0-23159 GCA_031418595.1 Burkholderiales bacterium | reverse complement strand
GCGTCAGCGCCAAAAATTACGTCTTTTGCTGCCATGTGTATTTCTCCTTGATTGCTGGGCGAACGCTTATTTCTCGACGACGGCGAAGAGGTCTTCTTCGCGCATCACCAGCAGTTCGTCGCCATCGACCTTGACGGTCTGGCCGCTGTACTTGCCGAACAGCACGCGGTCGCCAACCTTGACGTTGGGCACCACGAAGTCACCTTTGTCAGTGCGCTTGCCGGGGCCTACGGCGAGCACTTCGCCTTGATCGGGTTTTTCGGCCGCGTTGTCGGGAATGACGATGCCGGAAGCGGTTTTGGTTTCCTGTTCCAGGCGCTTGACGACCACGCGATCGTGCAAGGGACGAAGTTTCATAGCATCTCCTATGTAGCTAAAGTGAGATTGAAAATGGCCAATATTGAAAGTTGGCGCACATTAACAATGCATCTTTGCCTGACCCAGCAGAACGCTGGCGGCTGTTAGCACTCAACCTGGTCGAGTGCTAGCAAGACAGATTATAGGGACGAGTGCCGTCAAAACAAGCCCCAGGGCGCCGCTTAACGCAAGCAAGCTGAGCGGTAGGTGGCCGCGTCACTGGTGCGTTGGGTCGGCTAGATCGTCAGCCGGCAGCGGCGCTTCAACCCGGAAACGTTCGCTGGCCCAGGCACCCAAATCAATGCTGCGGCAGCGCTCGGTGCAAAACGGGCGCGCCGGGTTGCTTGCGCTATAGGGCGTTTGCTTGCGGCAGCTTGGGCAGCGCACCGTGAGCACTTTGGGGTCTTGACCTGAGGTCATGCGCACAGCGTGAGTTCGAAGCTCGCATCGGCGTTGAGCGGCTTGAGCCGGCCTTCGGCATCGGCGCGCATCAGCCGCACCATCACCATCAGGCGGTGTCCTGAAATTTCAGGAACGATGTCCTCGGTGGTATCCAGCCGAACCCGGATCAGGTGATAGGCCTTGCCTGCAGGCAGGCTTTGCTGATAGACTCCATGGTTTGCCGCCACACGCTGTGGCGCGCCGCTGTCGCGCAGCAACGAGAGCAAGACTTGCAGCGCCTGGGCCAGTGGCAGCAAGCCGGCGATCCACCTTTGCAAGTCTGCCCGCCGCGCAACGGGTTCGTGTTGTTGCCAGGCGAAATAGGCGGGCAGGTCGAACTCACACGTGCCGCCGGGAATGCTGATGCGGCTGCGAATGCTCATCAGCCATTCGTTGGCGGTGAGCTGTTGCCCGGCCTTGCCGGCCACTTGGTTGAGCGCATAAAAGGCATGGTCGATGCGGCCCACCACATCATCCAGCGCCGCCTCTGAAATATTCGGATTGCCGCGATAGCCCTGCAACTGGGCCTTGTGGCGCTCAAGTTCTTTGAGCAGGTCTGACTTCAGGTCGGCGCGCGCCGACACGTCCATGATCTCGAACAGTGTGGCCAGCGCGAAGTGGTGATCCAGCGCCGTCTCGCGCTGCATCAGCTTGCCCAGGCGGTCGAACAGATGCTCCAGCCGCAGCATCGTGCGAATGCCTTCGTTGAACGGGTATTCGTACAGAACCAAGGGCGCGACTTTCGGCAAGGGTTGGGGCATGCACAAAGCGCATGAATTACCGATTGTTCCATAGGCGCATGGCGGGCCAACGCCTGCGCGCGGTGATCAATGTCGGGCGTGCCAATGCAGCCACAAGGCCGCAGCCTGTTCGCGCAGCGTGGCCGGCGAAATGCCATCGTTGAACAGCACGGCGTCGGCCACGGCGCGGCGCCGGCTGCGCGAGGCCTGCAAGGCGATGACACGCTGCACCGCCTCTTGTGTCCAGCCCGAACGTTGCATCACGCGCTGCACCTGCGTGGCGGCCGCGCAATCGACGACCAGGATGCGCTGCACCCGTTGGCGCCAGTGCCGCGACTCAGCCAGCAACGGCACATCGAAGACCACAGTGTTCGACCCAGCGCGCAGCGCCTGCGCCTGTGCCTGCGCGCCGATGAGGGGGTGCAGGATGCGTTCCAGGCGCAGCTTGGCGCCGGGCTCGGCGAAGGCCAGCGCGCGCATGCGGCTGCGTTCGAGCGCGCCGTCAGCCCCCACCATGTCAGCGCCAAACTCTGCTGCGATGGCTGGCATGGCCGCGCCGTTGGGCCGGGTGAGTTCATGCGCGATGGCGTCGGTGTCGACCAAGGTCGCGCCCAGTTCAACCAGCAGCGTGGCCACGGTGCTCTTGCCGCTGCCGATGCCTCCGGTCAACCCGATCTGCAGCCCCGCCATCATTTGCCGATCACCTGCTGCCAAGGAGGTGGCTCACTGCCAACCCATCGCGCCCAGCACAGCGGGCAGGCCGGCCAGCATCACCGCCAGGCCACCGCCGGCCAGGAACGGCCCAAACGGCACGTAGCGGCCTTCGCGCAGCGTGCTGCGCATCTTCATGCCAATGCCCACGATGGCCCCGATGACCGAGGCAAACAGCAGGATTGGCACGATCGCCTGCCAGCCCAGCCAGGCGCCCAGAGCGGCCAACAGCTTGAAGTCGCCATAGCCCATGCCTTCTTTTCCCGTGACCAACTTGAACAGCCAGTACACCGACCACAGCGAAAGATAGCCGGCCACTGCACCCCACAGCGCGGTGGGCAGCGGGATTGTCCAGCCCACGGCGGCGGCGGCCAGGCCAGCCCACAACAAGGGCAGGGTCAGGCTGTCGGGCAGCAAGGTGGTGTCCCAATCGATCAGGGCCAGTGCAACGAGCGCTGCCGCCACCGCGCACCACAGCAGCGCGGCGGGCTGGGCACCCACGCGCCAGCCGACCAGCGCAAACAGCACGCCGGTGAACAACTCCACCAGCGGGTAGCGTATCGAGATGGGTGCGGCGCAATCGGCGCACTTGCCCTTCAGCAGCAGCCAGCCCAGCAGTGGCGTGTTGTGATACCACCGGATGGCGGCGCCGCAATGCGGGCAACGCGAGCGCGGGCGATTCAAACTCAAGGGCGCGAGTTGTTTCACCTGCCGCACCACCAACTGGCCAGCCGCTTCAACGGGCGCCGGGGCGGCGTGACCGAAGGCGCGTTGCCAGCCTTGCGCATCACCCAATTGCTGCGCCACATCGGCCCACCATTGGCGTTCCATCATCAACGGCAGGCGGTGCGCCACCACATTGAGAAAGCTGCCCAGACACAGCCCCAGCAGCGCCAGGCCCCAGGGCGTGAGCAGGGGGTCGAGGGCCGCGGGCCAAGCCACGCCGAGCATCAGACCACGGCGCCGAGCTTGAAAATCGGCAAGTACATGGCCACCACGATGCCACCGATCATCACACCCAGGATGACGATGATGAAGGGTTCCATCAGGCTGGACAGGCCCTTGACCATCTCGTCGACTTCTTCTTCATAAAACTCCGCACACTTGGCCAGCATGTGGTCGAGCGCGCCGGACTCTTCACCGATCGAGGCCATTTGCAGCACCATGGTCGGGAACACGCTGGCCGTGGTCATGGCCGTGGTCAACGCGGTGCCGGTGGAAACGTCTTTCTGGATCTGCTCAGTGGCTTTCACGTACACCGCATTGCCCGAGGCGCCGCCAACCGAATCGAGCGCCTCGACCAGCGGCACGCCAGCGGCGAACATGGTTGATAACGTGCGCGTCCAGCGGGCAATGACTGACTTCAGGATCAGCTCGCCAAAGATCGGAATTTTCAGCAGCAGCCGATCCATGAACATCTGCATCTTGGTGCTGCGCCGCCAGCTTTGCAAAAAGAAGTAGATGCCACCGAACAGCATCGGGAACACCACGTACCACCAGTTGACGAAGAACTCAGACAAGGCGATCACGAACAGCGTGGGCGCAGGCAGGTCGGCGCCGAAGGATTTGAAGACTTCCTTGAACGACGGGATCACGAACAGCATGATCACGGTGAGCACCACAAAGGCAACGACCATGACCGCCACCGGGTACATCAGGGCGGACTTGATCTTGGCCTTGATGGCCAAGGTCTTTTCCTGGTAGATCGCCAGGCGGTCGAGCAAGGCTTCGAGAATGCCGCCGGCTTCGCCGGCCTCAACCAAATTGCAATAGAGCTGGTCGAACTGCAACGGGTGCTTGCGAAACGCGGCGGACAAGCTGGTGCCCGTTTCCACGTCGCCACGAATCTCGTTGAGCAGCCGGGTCATGCGCGCATTGGTGCTGCCGCGACCGACGATGTCGAACGCCTGCAGCAAGGGCACGCCGGCTTTCATCATCGTGGCCAATTGGCGCGTGAAGACGGCGATGTCCTTTTGTTTGATCGAGCGCCCGCCCGCATTGCGCCGCTTCCTGATCTTGGTGATCAGAATGCCTTGGCGGCGTAGCGTGGCGCTGACCACGGCCTCGCCATGGGCGCGCACCTCGCCGCGCAGCAGCTTGCCGTTTTTGTCTTTGCCTTCCCACTCGAAGACAAAGTCTTTGGCATCTCTGCCCAATGCTGCCGTGGCCATGAATGAAGAACCCTCGCGTTGCCTATTCGTTGGTGACCGAAATCACTTCTTCCAGCGTGGTCAGGCCGGCGCGCACCTTCATGAGGCCGGCTTGCCGCAGATCGCGCACGCCTTCCTTTTGCGCTTGCACGGCAATGTCCAGGGACGTGCCTTCGGCCAGGATGATTTTCTGGATAGCTTCAGTGATCGGCATCACTTGGTAAAGCCCAAGTCGCCCCTTGTAACCGTTGGTACAAGCGGAACAGCCGATGGCGCGGTAAGGGCGCCAACTGCCGTCAAGGTCGGTATCAACGAAGCCGGCGCGCAGCAAGGCCTCACGCGGATAGTCGGCCTGCGCTTTGCAGTTCTCGCACAGGCGGCGGGCCAGCCGTTGCGCGGTGATCAGCAACACGCTGGCGGCGATGTTGAACGGCGCCACGCCCATGTTCATCAGCCGCGTCAGGGTGGTTGGGGCATCGTTGGTGTGCAGGGTGCTCATCACCATGTGGCCTGTTTGCGCGGCCTTGATCGCGATGTCTGCCGTCTCAAGATCGCGGATCTCACCGACCATCACCACATCCGGGTCCTGGCGCAGGAACGACTTCAACGCCGCGGCGAAGGTCAGCCCGGCCTTGTCATTCACATTGACCTGGTTGATGCCGGGCAAGTTGATTTCAGCCGGGTCTTCCACCGTGCAAATGTTCACACCGGGCTGGTTCAGGATGTTCAGGCAGCTATAGAGCGACACCGTTTTTCCGCTGCCTGTGGGGCCGGTGACGAGCACCATGCCGTAGGGCCGCTGAATGCACGCCATGAGGCGATCGCGCTCGATTTTTTCGTAACCCAAAGCTTCGATCCCCAGCTTGGCGCTGGACGGGTCGAGGATCCGGATGACGATTTTTTCGCCGAACAACGTGGGCAGGGTGCTGATGCGAAAGTCGATCGCCTTGGTGCCAAACTTCAGCTTCAAGCGGCCGTCTTGGGGCACGCGCTTTTCAGCGATGTCCATGCGAGAAATGACCTTCACGCGCGACGCCAGTTTGTCTTTGATCGCCACCGGCGGCTGAGTGATTTCGCGCAGTTCGCCGTCGATGCGAAAGCGCACGCGGTAGTTGTATTCGTAGGGCTCGAAGTGAAGGTCTGAGGCGCGCATGTTGATGGCGTCGATCAACATTTTTTGCAGGAAACGCACCACCGGTGCGTCTTCCACCTCGGCCACCACGTCGGGGCTGTCCTGAGTCGAGGCATCTTCTTCGGTGACGTCGAAATCGAAGTCGCCCGTGGTCAGTGAATCGATCGCCTCGTTGACGTTCGCGTTTTGTGCATCGAGCAAGCGCACCAGCTTGTCGTGTTCAACGATCACCCACTCCGGCGTGAGCTGGGTGGCGAACTTGATGCGCTCACCGGCCTCCAGGTCGGTTGGGTCGGCCGCGCCGATGAAGATGCGGTTGCCGCGCTTGCCCAGCACGGCGAGCTGGTATTGGTTGGCCAGCTTGGGGTCGACGATGTGGCGCGGCAGCCGCTCGCCGTCGACCGCACTCAGGTCGAGCAACGGCAAGGCCAGCGCGGTAGACAAGGTGTGGGCCAGATCGGCCGGTTGCACGGCGCCGGCACTGATGACGGCCGAGACGAAGCTGATGCGTCTTTCTTTCGCCGACCGGGCCAGGTCTTCTGCCGCCTTGACGCTCAGACGCCCCGCATGCACCAGAACCCGAGCCACCCCGGACAGGGCTGATTGGGACGACTCAGGAAGGGTGTCAACCGCCATCGGGTAGCGAAGGGGAATGTTACAAACCGGCCGATCATCGCCGATCACAGCGGGGCTGTAAACGGCGAAAAGGCGGTGGAAAAAGACTGATGCCGCAATGCCCGCCGCGGTGCTGTGGCGGTGCGGTCAATTGAGAATTGGTCGGGGTGAGAGGATTCGAACCTCCGGCCTCTACGTCCCGAACGTAGCGCTCTACCTGGCTAAGCTACACCCCGATGGGTCAGGGCGACGCAAGATTGGCCGCCCGGTGCCAGCCGGCCAACCCTAGAACGAGCGATCGACCGACTGAATGCACAAGTCTACCAGAGCACTTCTTGAGGGCGACGGCGGCAACAGCGCCAAAGCCGCCTGGGCCAATGACGCTTCTTGGCGGGCCGCTTCCAGGGTGGCTTGAAGCGAACCGGTTTGGCGAACGATGTCCACGATGTCGGGCAAGCGCTGCACTTCGCCATGCTCAATGGCGTGGCGGATGAGCGTGCGCTGCGCCGGCGTGCCGCGCTCCATGGCAATCAGCAGCGGCAATGTGGGCTTGCCTTCACGCAAGTCATCGCCCACGTTCTTGCCCAAGGTTTGGGAGTCACCCTGGTAGTCCAGCAAGTCATCAACCAGTTGAAAGGCCGTGCCCAAACTGCGGCCGTAGTCGCTGCAGGCGGTCTCCACTTCCGCCGGCGCACCGGCAATCACCGCGCCGAGCCGAGCGCTGGCTTCAAACAGCTTGGCAGTCTTGAAGCGGATCACGCGCAAGTAGTCTGCCACCGCCAAGTCGGCGTCGTGCATGTTCATCAACTGCAAGACCTCGCCTTCGGCGATGACGTTGGTGGCGTCGGCCAGCACCTCCAGCACACGCAGGTTGTCCAGCGAGACCATCATCTGAAAGGCCCGCGAATACAAGAAGTCGCCGACCAACACGCTGGCCGCGTTGCCGAACAAGGCGTTGGCCGTCTTGCGGCCGCGGCGCAATGACGATTCGTCAACCACGTCATCGTGCAGCAAGGTGGCGGTGTGGATGAACTCCACAATCGCAGCCAGCTCGAAGCGCTGCGGGCCGTCAAACCCCAACGCCTGGGCAAACAATAGCACCAGGCGCGGCCGAATGCGTTTGCCTCCGGCGCTGACGATGTAGCCCGAAATTTGGTCGATCAAGGCCACGCGAGACGCCAACCGCGAGTGAATCACGGCGTCAACTTCACGCATGGGTTGCGCCAGTGGGTCGGCTTCAGCAGTTAGGGCGGTGGGTTGCAGCACAGGCGGGCTGTCGATGGGCGTGCGTGATTATAGAAATGCATGCTGGCGAGACCGCGCGGCTGCACCCCGCCGCGTGGCCGACCGGGCACTGCGCCGGCTTGCGGGGCAGCATCCGACATGTCGGCGGCCCAAGCAATAAGGGATGATAGACTCGCGGGCTTCGCCTCGCACGCTGCCCGCCCCTGGCTGGGCCTTCGCAGGGCGGAGATTCGAAGTCGTTAAGGCAAGCAGGAAAGGTCAGACATGTACGCGGTCATAAAAACCGGCGGCAAACAATACAAAGTTGCTGCAGGCGAAAATATCAAGATAGAACAGATTGCTGCGGACGTCGGCCAGGAAATCGTGATTGAACAGGTCTTGGCTGTCGGCAGCGGCGCAGACTTGCAGATCGGGGCTCCCTGGGTGGCAGGCGCAAGCGTCAAGGCAACGGTTGTTGCCCATGGGCGGCACGACAAGGTGCGTATCTTCAAGATGCGTCGGCGCAAGCACTATCAGAAGCACGGCGGCCACCGCCAGGGCTACACCGAGTTGAACATCAGCTCGGTCAACGCCTGAAGCCTCGCTAGGAGTATTCAAACATGGCACAGAAAAAAGGCGGCGGTTCCACCCGCAACGGCCGCGATTCACAACCCAAGATGCTGGGCGTCAAGGTGTTCGGCGGCCAGGTCATCACGGCTGGCGCGATCATCGTGCGCCAGCGCGGCACCAAGTTTCACCCTGGCCGCAATGTCGGTCTGGGCCGTGACCACACGCTGTTTGCGCTGATCGACGGCAAGGTGTCTTTCGGCGTCAGCGGCCCGAAGAACCAATCCAAAGTCTCAGTCCTGCCGGGCTGAAGACTTCGTCGCAAGCCGTGCGAGGCCCCGGCTTGCCGGGGCTTTTTCGTTCCCGCTTTGTTCCTGCATTCAAGTGAGATCCGCGCACCATGAAGTTCGTCGATGAAGCCACGATTGAAGTGGCCGCCGGGGACGGCGGGGCCGGTTGCGCCAGCTTCCGGCGTGAAAAGTTCATCCCGTTCGGTGGCCCCGACGGCGGCAACGGCGGGCGCGGCGGCAGTGTCTTTGCGGTGGCTGATCGCAACCTGAACACTTTGATCGATTTCCGTTATGCGCGCCGCCACGATGCGCGCAATGGTGAACAGGGCCGGGGCGCTGATCAGTTTGGCGCCGCGGGCGGCGACATCACCTTGCGCATGCCTGTGGGCACGGTGATCAGCGACTTTGAAAGCGGCGAGGTGCTGACAGAACTGCTCGACCCGGATACCCCAGCGCTCATCTGCAAGGGCGGCGACGGCGGCTTCGGCAACCTGCACTACAAGAGCAGCACCAACCGCTCGCCACGCCAGAAGACGCCCGGCTGGCCCGGCGAGAAGCGCCATCTCAAGCTCGAACTGCGCGTGCTGGCTGATGTGGGTCTGCTGGGCTTGCCCAATGCCGGCAAGTCAACCTTGGTGACGTCGGTGTCGAACGCCCGGCCCAAGATCGCTGACTACCCATTCACCACCCTGCATCCCAACCTGGGTGTGGTGCGTGTCGCGCCCGAGCAAAGCTTCGTGATCGCTGACCTGCCAGGTTTGATCGAAGGCGCGTCGGATGGCGCTGGTTTGGGCCACCGCTTCTTGCGTCACCTGCAGCGCACGCGCTTGTTGCTGCATGTGGTGGACATGGCGCTGTTCGATGACGATGCCGACCCGGTGAAACAAGTGCGTGCGATCGTCGCGGAGTTGAAGAAGTACGACCCCAAGCTGCATGCCAAGCCGCGTTGGCTGGTGCTCAACAAGATGGACATGGTGCCGGCTGAGCAGCGTTCGCAGCGCGTGAGTGACCTGGTGCGCCGCCTGCGCTGGAAGGGCCCGGTGTTCGAGATTTCGGCCCTCGCGCGCGAAGGTCTGTCGCCTTTGACGCGGGCTTGCTACGACCATGTGGCCAGCTTCCAGCGCCCCGTCGACGAGCCCGACCCGCGCTTCGATCAGCCCGAGCCACAGCAACATGGTTGAAGCGGTTCGCCATGCGCGCCGGCTGGTGGTGAAGGTCGGCTCCAGCCTGGTCACGGACGAGGGCCGTGGTGTTGATGCGGCGGCCATTGGCAACTGGTGCCGGCAGCTCGCTGCGCTGGCGCACGAGGGCCGCGAAGTGGTGATGGTGTCCAGCGGGGCCATCGTTGAAGGCATGAAGCGCCTGGGCTGGGCCACGCGGCCCAAGGAGTTGCACGAGCTGCAGGCCGCTGCAGCGGTCGGCCAGATGGGCCTGGTTCAAATGTACGAAACCCAGCTTCGCGCGCACGGCCTGGCCAGCGCGCAAGTGCTGTTGACGCATGCCGATCTGACTGACCGCGAACGTTATCTCAACGCGCGCTCGACGTTGCTGACCCTGCTGTCGCTGAAGGTCATACCGGTGATCAACGAGAACGACACGGTGGTCAACGACGAGATCAAATTCGGCGACAACGACACCCTGGGCGCCCTGGTGGCCAACCTGATCGAGGCCGATGCGTTGGTCATCCTCACCGACCAACGTGGCCTGTACAGCGACGATCCGCGGCGCAACCCGAATGCGCAGTTCATCAACGAAGCCGCGGCGGGTGACCCAGCGCTGGAGCGCATGGCCAGCGGCGCGGCTTCGCCACTCAGCCGTGGCGGCATGATCACCAAGGTGCTGGCCGCCAAGCGCGCGGCCGGCAGCGGCGCCAGCACCGTCATTGCCTGGGGGCGTGAGCCCGATGTGCTGTTGCGCCTGGCGCGCGGCGAAGCCATCGGCACCACGCTGGTGGCCGGCACGCAAAAGCTCGCGGCGCGCAAGCAGTGGATGCTCGACCACCTGCAATTGCGCGGCGCGGTGGTGGTCGATGCCGGCGCCGTGGCCAAGCTGCGCGACGACGGCAAGAGCCTGCTGCCCATCGGCGTGACCGAGGTGCAGGGTGACTTCAAGCGTGGTGACGTCATCGCCGTGCGCGATGCCGCGGGCCTTGAGCTGGCGCGTGGCCTGGCCAACTATTCCAGCACCGAAGCGCGCCTCATCGCGCGCCGGCCCAGTGCGCAGATCGAGGCGGCGCTGGGTTACATCAACGAGCCCGAGTTGATCCACCGAACCAATTTGGTCTTGAGCTGACGCGGGCCAAACGGTGCGGCCCATAGCCCTGTGCGCAATGGGCGGTTTGCTGGTCAGGGCCATACAGCACAAAGGGCGCGCTGCTGCGCACAATGCGCCAGCATGAAGCACGACACTGTGGCGCAACCCTCCGGCTCTTGGCACGCGGTCGCCAGCATCGAGCAGCTTCAGCATGCTGGCCGCATGGTGGTCAAGCTGCACGGCAAGCAATTGGCCCTGTTCAGCCATGGCGAGGCAGTACATGCCTGCAACAACCGCTGCCCGCATGAGGGTTACCCGCTCGCCGAAGGCGCCTTGGGGCCGGACTGTGTGCTCACCTGCCATTGGCATAACTGGCAGTTCGATCTGCGCGACGGCAGCAATGTGCATGGCGGCGATGGGCTCGCGGTCTACCCGGTGGCGCAGCGCGATGGGCAGGTCTGGGTTGATCTGAGCGAGCCGGCACCGGCTGTGCGCCAGCAACAGCACCTGGCGGCGTTGGCGCAAGCCATGGCCGACGATGACTTGCCCCGCATCGCGCGTGAAGCAGCGCGGCTCGAAGCCGCAGGCGGCACGGCCGACGCTGCGCTGCGCCAGGGCATTCTGCAAAGCCATGAGCGCTTGCGTTACGGCATGACCCACGCCTGGGCCGCGGCAGACGGCTGGGTTCGCCTGCGCGATGAACTAGAGCCACCGGCGCAGCGCCTGGCCTGTCTGGCCGAGGCCCTGAGCCACATCGCCCGCGACACCTTGCGTGAGCCGCCATGGCCTTTGCCGGCAGCGCAAAGCGTGGCGTGGAACGCGCAGTTATTTTTGGACCGTGTCGAGGCGCAAGATGAAGCCGGCGCCAGCGCACAGTTGCTGGCGGGCCTGGAGCAGGCGTCGGCGCAACAGCTCGACGCCTGCCTGACAGAAGCCGCGCTGGCGCACTACAACGATTTCGGTCACTCGCTCATCTACCTGGTGCATGTGCGCTCGCTCGTGCAGCGCCTTGGCCCTGGCGTGGCCCCTGCGCTGTGGCAGGGCTGGTTGCGTGCACTGCGCTTTGGCACGCGCGAAGATCTGTTGCCCGACTTCCGCGCCTACGCACCGGCCATGGCGCAGTGGCCCGCTGCGTTCGGCCGCGGCAATGCAGTGCCCAACCCCCAGGCGTGGTTCGGCCTGGCACCCAAAGCCGCGCTGGCGTTGACGCTCCAGCATGCTGCGAACTGCGAACCCTTGGCGTTGCACGAGGCGCTGATGTGCGTGGGCGCGATGCACCTCGCGCATTTCGACACCGTTTGGCAAGACCGCAGCGACGGCCCCGTGGCCGACAACATCGGCTGGCTCGACTTCAGCCATGCCCTGACCTTCGCTCACGCGGTGCGGGTGCAATGCGTGATGCATCCACACCTGTGGCCTGCGGCGCTGGCGCAGATGACCTTGTTCGCCGCGCGCAATGCCAAATACCTGCGCGCACCAGACCAGGCCGGGCCGGTTGGCATGCATGTTGACGCCGCCTTGTTCGATGCCCAGTGCATCGCAAGATTGCTGGACCATGGCCTGGCACCGCACATCTTTCCTGCGCATTTGTTGAAGACCTGGCTCGCCGTGCGCGACGAGATTCGCTTGGGTGTGGCTGCCACCACCGCGGCCTGGTTGCGCGCGGCAGTGGTGCAACTCTTTGCGGCTCGCTTGAAGCAGCGCCACGTGATGCGCAATGCCCAACAGGCGCTTGAAATTGTGCAGCGGGGTGGCTGATGTGCGCGGTGGCTCAGTGGCTCGGGCCGCCAGCAACCGCTTCAGCCCGGCCTCAGGGCGCGCTACCCGCAGGGCCGGACTCTGGCGGCTCGCCGCGACCCTGACCTAACACGTCGATGGCGTGCTCATTGCGGTTGTGCCGCACGTTGCCACGCAGATAGCGGTTAGTGGGTGCGGTGCGCGGCAAGAAGCGTGACAGCTCGGTCAGCGCGGTTTCATAGACCTGGCGCTTGAACTCAATCACCACATCGAGTGGCACCCAGTATTCGTTCCAGCGCCAGGCGTCGAACTCAGGGTGGTCGGTGGCGCGCAGGTTCATGTCGCTGTCGCGCCCCACCAGGCGCAGCAGGAACCAGATTTGCTTTTGCCCGCGGTAGTGGCCGCGCGCATCTTTGCGAATGAAATGCTCGGGCACTTCATAGCGCAACCAGTCGCGCGTGCGGGCAATGACCTGAACATGGTGCGGGTGCAGGCCGACTTCTTCATGCAGCTCGCGGAACATGGCCTGTTCGGGTGTTTCGCCATGTTTGATGCCGCCTTGCGGGAACTGCCACGAATGCGTACGCAAGCGCTTGCCCCAGAAAACCTGGTTGCGTGCGTTGAGCAGGATGACGCCGACGTTGGGCCTGAAGCCGTCACGGTCGAGCATAATCAGACCTCAATTTTTTGATTGAAATCATTATTGCACCGGCCTTGCGCCGGCTGCGATTTCTCGGTTTCCCGCATGGCCCGCCAAGGCGCGAAGACCGCCCCCGAACCGGCGCTGCGCGCGCCCATCGCCAGCCATGAAAGCATCGCGTTTCTTCATCTCCACCCTCAAAGAAGCGCCTGCCGATGCCGAGGTCATGAGCCACCGCCTCATGCTGCGCGCGGGCCTCATCAAACGCCTGGGCGCGGGCATCTACAACTACATGCCCATGGGCTTGCGCGTCATTCGCAAGGTCGAGGCCATCATCCGCGAAGAGATGAACCGCGCCGGGGCCATTGAACTGCTGATGCCGGTGGTGCAGCCGGCAGAGTTGTGGCAGGAAACCGGCCGCTTCCAGCAATACGGGCCCGAACTGCTGCGCGTGAAAGACCGCCATCAGCGTGACTTCGTCATCCAGCCAACGTCTGAAGAAGTCATCACCGACATCGCGCGCCAGGAGTTGCGCAGCTACAAGCAGTTGCCGAAGAATTTTTATCACATCCAAACCAAGTTCCGCGACGAGCGGCGGCCGCGTTTTGGTGTGATGCGTGGACGCGAGTTCACCATGAAAGACGCCTATTCGTTTGACCGCGACCAGGCCGCTGCACTGCGCAGTTATCAGCAGATGTTCGAGGCCTACCAGCGCATCTTCGATCGCCTGGGCCTCACCTACCGTGCCGTAGCGGCCGACACCGGCGCCATCGGCGGCGATGCCTCGCACGAGTTCCAGGTGATCGCCGACACCGGTGAAGACGCCATCGCCTACTGCCCGGCCAGCGACTACGCCGCCAACGTTGAGTTGGCCGAGGCGCTGCCCTTGCTGGCGCAGCGCGCCGCGCCGGCGCAAGCCTTGTTCAAGGCACCCACGCCAGGCAAGGCCACCTGCGAAGACGTGGCCGCGCTGTTGGGCGTTCCCTTGCAGCAAACAGTGAAGTCGCTGGTGCTGACGACCGAGGAGAAGAACGCCGCCGGTGATGTTGTGAAGACCACCGTGTGGCTGCTGCTGGTGCGTGGCGACCACGCACTCAATGAAGTCAAGGCCGGCAAGATCGACGGCTTGAAAGGCGGCTACCGCTTCGCCACCAGCGCCGAGATCGACAGCCACTTCGGCTGCAAGCCCGGCTACCTTGGCCCGATCACCACCGTCAAGCCCGTCAAGGTGGTGGCTGATCGCACCGTGGCGCGCATGAGCGACTTCATCTGCGGCGCGAACGTGGCTGACTTCCACTTCACCGGCGCCAACTGGGGCCGCGACCTGCCCGAGCCCGACTTGGTGGCCGACCTGCGCAACGTTGTGGCGGGTGACCCGTCGCCCGACGGCCAGGGCACGTTGGCGATCCAGCGCGGCATCGAGGTGGGCCATGTCTTCTATCTCGGCACCAAGAAGTACAGCGTGCCCATGAACGCGAACTTCCTCGATGAGAACGGCAAGCCGCAACCGATGGAAATGGGTTGCTACGGCATCGGCGTCACGCGCATCCTCGGCGCGGCCATTGAGCAAGGGCATGACGAGCGCGGCATCTTGTGGCCCGATTCCATGGCGCCGTTCAGCGTGGTCATCTGCCCCATTGGCTATGAGCGCAACGAGCAGGTGCGCGCGGCTGCCGACCAGTTGCATGCCGAGCTGTTGGCTCTGGGCATTGATGTGCTGCTTGATGACCGCGGTGAACGCCCCGGCGCCATGTTTGCAGACTGGGAATTGATCGGCGTGCCGCAGCGCGTGGTCATCTCCGAGCGCGGCCTTAAACAGGGCCAGCTTGAGCTGCAAGGCCGGCGCGAAGCGCAGGCCACCGCCGTGGCGGTGGGCGATGTGGCGGCGTTGTTGAAGGCGCGCATCCAGGCATGAAGCTGGGCCCCTGCGCAAGGGGCCTGGCACGCCGGGCCATGCTGCTGCGTGTGGCCTGCGGCGCCGCCGCGGTGCTGGCGCTGCCGGGCGCGCGGGCCGGCGCACAACTCGAAGAGCCGTTGGCCGACAAAGTGCGCGGCGCCCTGGCTGCCGCGGTGGCCGATGGTGCACCGCCCCGTGTGAGCTTCGAGCGCATCGAAGAACGCATTGAATACCTGCGCTGGCTGGCGGCCATGAGCGAACGGCTCAAGCGGCGCAAGAGCGAATTGCAAACGCGCGTCGAGTTTCTTGAAACGTTATGGTACGAGAGCAAGCGCGCCGGGCTGGAGCCCGCGCTGGTGCTTGGCCTCATTCAGGTTGAGAGCGGCTTTCGCAAGTACGCCATCAGCCATGCCGGCGCGCGCGGCTACATGCAGGTGATGCCGTTTTGGGCGCGGCTCTTGGGCGCAGGTGATGCCAGCCGCCTGTTCCACATGCAGACCAATCTGCGCTTCGGCTGCGTCATCCTGCGCCACTACCTGGACCGTGAAAGCGGCGACCTGTTCATGGCGCTGGGGCGCTACAACGGCAGCCGTGGGCGGCCGGAGTATCCCAACGCCGTGTTGGGCAATCGCAAGCTGTGGTTGTTGCCCACTGCACCGCAGGCCGCCAGCAGCGCGGCGCGGTAAACAGCCTCAGCCGCTCTGGCGCAGGCCCTGCCAGGCCTTGGGTGCGGCCCCGGCAATGCCCAGGGTTTGCAGCAGCCGCTCCACGGTGTCGTTCACCAGTTCTTCGATGCTGGCCGGGTGGTTATAGAAGGCCGGCAGCGGCGGAAAGACGATGCCGCCCATTTCCGTCACCGCGGTCATGTTGCGCAAGTGAGCCAGGTTGAGCGGCGTTTCGCGCACCACCAGCACCAGGCGGCGGCGTTCCTTGAGCATCACGTCGGCCGCGCGCGTGAGCAGGTTGTCACCCAGGCCGTGGGCGATGGCCGCCAAGCTGCGCATGGAGCAGGGTGCCACCACCATTGCCGTGGCGTCGAAGCTGCCGCTGGCAATGCAGGCGCCGATGTCGCCGCAGGCATGTGCGTGGTCTGCCTGCGCTTCAAGTGCGGTGCGATCCAGGCCGAGTTCATGGTGCACATTGAGCACGCCCGCAGGCGTGACCACCAGGTGCGTGCGCGCACCCAACTCGCGGGCGCGCTGCAGGAGCTTCAAGCCGTAGATTGAGCCGGTGGCGCCACTGATGCCCACCACCAGCCGGGCGCTCATTTCAGCTGGCTTTCACAGCCTGCTGAAGCTCGCCGCTTTGGTACATCTCGGTCATGATGTCCGATCCACCGACGAACTCGCCGTTCACGTAAAGCTGCGGAATGGTCGGCCAGTTGGCATAGCTTTTGATGCCCTGGCGAATGTCGTCGTCATCGAGCACATTCACCGTGAACAGGTCGTTCACGCCACAGGCCTGAAGCACTTGCACGGCGCGGCCCGAAAAGCCGCACATGGGGAACTGCGCGTTGCCTTTCATGAACAGCACCACGCGGTGGCCTTTAACCAAATCATCAATCTGCTTGTGCACGTCGCTCATGTCTTTGTCTTCAAGTGATTTAACCAGCGCAGCGTTATACGGCATAGCGCGCCCAGCGGGCGCAGTCGCGACACAAAGCCCGTCAGTCTGTGGGCTTGGACCGGCCTCGCAAGCGTCTTAAAAGCTGTAGCGAACGCCCAGCTGCAGCAGCGGCGTCAGGCGCAGCTCGCGCAGCGCGTCATCAAGGCTACGGTTGCCGCCCAAGGTGCGGCCCAGGCGAATGACGTTGCCGCTGTTTTGCGCCAGCAGACCAAAGTCGGCCGAGAAGCTGAAGCGCCCGTCTGTGGCGCGCCCGGTGTAGCCCAGCCCAAGGTAGGGCTGCGTGGCCGCGGCGTCGCTGCCGTCAGCCAGCAGGCTCAAGGTGCTTGTGTTGGCCAGGCTCAAGCTGCCCACCCTGCCGCGTGTGGGCACCGCCAGGTCAGCCAGACTAACGCCCGGGGCGCGCAGCAGCACCCCACTGGAGGCACGAAACCCATCGCCCACGCCGAGCCGGCGCAGATTCAGGAAATAGTCGCCCATCACCAGGGCCGACGGTGCGGCCGGTGCAGCGGCCGGCGCCCAAGCCCAGGGGCTGGACAGCGGAGTGGGCGCGGTGCTGGCCATGCCCAGGCGGATGCGCGGTTGAATCTGCTGCCACATCGGCGCTTCAATGCCCGGCCCGGCGGCGGCGGCATGGCAGGCCAGCGCAGCGAGCATGCTTGTGATGAAGACCCAGCCTTGCCGTGTTTTCATGACATCAACCCCTTTCAGGCCTGTGCCCAACGCACTGGGTGTGGCTCATCCTATGCCGCAACCGGGCAGGGTGGGCAACAAATTAGCGTTGAATATCCCACCTATTGCCTACGCTGAACTCCCGCGTTCTATGGGGGGTGTGGTGCCGGAACGTCGTTGTTTCGCCGACCGCTGCCGGCCCGTTGGGCACCGCTACAACGATCCAGCCCTGCCAGGTCACGCCGTGTTTCGGTGGATACCAAGCCGGCTTCGGCCATCAAGCCTCGTACCGCCGCGGTCTGGCCAGCTCCATGCTCGACCAGCAAGCGGCCACCCCCGCGCAGGTGCACGCCGGCGCCGGCGATGATGACTTTCAAGTCGTCCAGCCCCAAGGGCCCGCTGATCAGGGCCTGGCGCGGCTCATGGCGCAGAGCGGCCAGGTGGGGGTCGGCTTCAGCCACATAGGGCGGGTTGCTCAGCACCAAATCGAAGGTCTGCCCGGCCACGGCCTGCCACCATGAACCCAGGCTAAAGGTGATGGCCAGGCCCAGGCGCTGGGCATTGGCTTGTGCCACGTTAAGCGCGGCGGCGCTGGCGTCGGTGGCCAGCACCTGCGCGGCGGGCCAGGCTTGCTTGATCGCCAAGGCGATCGCGCCGCTGCCGGTGCCCAGATCAAGCACCTGCGGGGTGGCCGTTTGCCGCAGGCCTTGAAGCAGATCAAGCGCCCAGTCGACCAAGGTTTCGGTGTCGGGCCGCGGCACCAGCACGGCCGGGCTCACGGCCAGCATCAGGCCATGGAATTCGCGCTCACCCAGCAGATACGCCAGGGGCACACCTTGCGCGCGCCTGGCGCAGTCGGCTATGAAGGCGTGCCAGGCCACAGGCGCCACCACGTCGTCGTCATGGGCCATGAGCCAGGTTCGGGGCCGCCCAAGATGGTGGCCAAGCAGCAATTGCGCATCGAGCCGCGCCAGGCCCCGTTCGCGGCCCTGCGCCAGTGCGCTGGCCACTGTCGGGCTCAAGCCCCCGCCTCCAACGCGGCCAGTTGCTCGGCCGCACGTTCGGCCATCAGGGCGGCCACCACATCGGTGAGGTCGCCATCCATGATCTGCGCCAGCTTGTACAGCGTCAGGTTGATGCGGTGGTCGGTCAGCCGGCCCTGCGGAAAGTTATAGGTGCGGATGCGGTCGGAGCGGTCGCCGCTGCCCACCAACCCCTTGCGCGTGGCCGCTTCCTTGGCGGCGCGTTCGCTGCGGTCCTTCTCTTGCAAGCGTGCGGCCAGCACGGCCATCGCCTTGGCCTTGTTGCGGTGTTGGCTGCGGTCGTCCTGGCATTCGGCCACCAACCCGGTGGGCAGGTGGGTGATGCGGATCGCGCTGTCGGTCTTGTTCACATGCTGGCCACCGGCGCCACTGGCGCGGAAGGTGTCGATGCGCAAGTCAGCGGTCTTGAGCGTGACCTCGGCGCTTTCTTGCGGCTCGGGCATCACGGCCACGGTGCAGGCGCTGGTGTGGATGCGGCCCTGCGCTTCGGTGACGGGCACGCGCTGCACACGGTGGCCGCCGGACTCGAAGCGCAACTTGCCGTAAACGTTTTCGCCTTCGACACGCAGCACCAGCTCCTTGTAGCCGCCCAGCTCAGAAGCACTTTCGCTCATCACCTCGGTGCGCCAGCCTTGGCGCTCGCAAAAGCGCAGGTACATGCGCGCCAGGTCGCCGGCGAACAGGGCCGACTCATCGCCGCCGGTGCCGGCGCGAATTTCCAGGAACGCTGGGCGCTCGTCGTCGGGGTCGCGCGGCAGCATTGCGGTTTGCAAGCTGGCCTGCAAGCGGGCCATGTCGGCGCCGGCCGCAGTGAGTTCGTCGCGCGCCATCTCGGCCAGCTCGGGCTCGGCCAGCATCTCCAGCGCAGCCTGTTGATCGCGTTCGCGCTGTTCGAATTGCCGGTACAGGCCCACCAGTTCGGCCGCTGCGGCCTGCTCGCGCATCAGGCTGCGGTAACGGTTCAGATCACTGGCCACGCGCGGGTCGGCCAGGCTCGCGTCCAGCTCGGCCAGACGCATGCTCAGGCGTTGCAGTTGCAGGCGCAGCGTGTCTTTCATGGGGCAGGGTGGCGCGGCGCTGGCCTGAGCCGGCGCAGGGGTGTGTGGGGAAAGTTAACGGCCTTCGCCGTCAGGGTTGCGGGTGGCGTTGCGCAGGAACAGGCGCGAGACGGTTTGCGCCAATTGCGCGCGCTGCGGTTCGTCGGCGGCGCGCAGTTCGGCCAAGGCGCCGTGCAGCATTTTCTGCGTCAACCCGCGCGACAGTGCATCGAGCACGGTTTCAATGTTCTCGCCGCGCGCCAGCAGTTTGCGCGCCCGGGCCAGCTCGGCCGCACGCCATTCGTCGGCCTGCTCGCTCAGGGCCTGAATCAATGGCACGTTGGCGCGCTGGCCCAGCCAATGCGAAAAGCTTTGCACGCCGGCGTCGATGATCGCTTCGGCCTGCGCCACCGCCGCCTGGCGCTTGGCGCCGGCGCTTTGCACCAGGGCCGACAGGTCGTCCACCGTGTACAGGTAGATGTCAGCCAGTTGCGCCACTTCGGGCTCGATGTCGCGCGGCACGGCCAGGTCGACCATCAACATGGGCCGGCGGCGCCGCGCCTTGAGCGCACGCTCCACCGCGCCCAGGCCGATGATGGGCAGCGAGCTGGCCGTGCACGACACCACGGCATCGAACTCATGCAGCCGCGCCGGCAGTTCGGCCAGGCGCAGCGCCTGCGCCGAAAAGCGGCTGGCCAGCTTTTCGCCGCGCTCCAGCGTGCGGTTGGCCACGGCCATGCTCTTGGGGTTGCGCGCGGCGAAGTGCGTGGCCACCAGTTCGATCATCTCGCCCGCGCCCACAAACAGCACGCGGACGTCGTTCAGGTCTTCAAACAGCTCGGCGCACAGGCGCACGGCGGCGGCAGCCATGCTGATGGAGTGGGCGCCGATCTCGGTGGAGCTGCGCACTTCCTTGGCCACCGAGAACGAGCGCTGGAAGAGCTGGTGCAAGGTGGTACCCAGGGTGCCGGCGCCATCGGCCTCGCGCACGGCCTGCTTCATCTGGCCCAGGATCTGCGGCTCGCCCAGCACCATCGAATCCAGCCCACTGGCCACGCGAAAGGCATGGCGTGCGGCTTCATGGTCTTGCCGCAAGTAAGTGTGGCTGGCCAGTTGGCTGGATCCAACCTGGCCGTGCGTGGCCAGCCAGTCAAGGCTCGGCTGCACCAGGCCACTGCTCTGACCGCCTGGCGTGGCCACATACAGCTCGGTGCGGTTGCAAGTGGACAGCAACGCCACCTCGGTGCCGCTGTGGCGCAGACGGCTGCTCAAGGCATGCAGCGCAGGGGCCAGTTGTTCAGGTGCAAAGGCGAAGCGGCCGCGCACGTCGAGTGGCGCGGTCGAGTGATTCAGGCCCAGCGTGAACACCGACATGGCCGAATTATAAAATCCGCCCCTTTTTGGGCGCGCAATGGGTCTGCTGGAAGGGTTCTGGCATGTGCTGAACTTTATGGTGGTGGGCCTGTTGGCGGGATGCATTGCCGCCGCGTTGGCCAAGGCAGTGTGGCGGCGCGAGCTTTCTGCCCAGCCCTTCGTTCGGCTGGCGGCGGCGGCCAGTGTGGCTGCGGTGTTGGCCTTGGCCCTGGGCTGGATGCTGCTGGGCCGCGACGGCCGCATGGGCAGCTACCTGGCCATGGTGTGCGCCATGGCCGCGGCGCTGGCCTGGGTAGGTTTCAGGCGTTAACGGTTTCCGGCGAACTCATCACCACCTCACCGCGCAGCGAGTGTGGGTAGGCCAGGGTGATGCGCAGATCAACCATTTGCCCCACCAGCCGCGCCGGGCCGGCAAAGTTAACGATGCGGTTGCATTCAGTGCGGCCCATCAGCTCGGGGCCGGCCACGCCGGGGCGCCGCGCCGCGCCTTCCACCAACACGCGCTGCACGGTGCCCACGCGCTGGGCGCCGATGGCGCGTTGTTGCGCTTCGAGCCGGGCTTGCAGGGCTTGCAGGCGTTGCAGCTTCAGCGCATGCGGTGTGTCGTCGCGCAAGTTGGCCGCGGGTGTGCCGGGGCGCGGGCTGAAGATGAAGCTGAAGCTGGCATCGAAGCCCACGTCTTCAACCAGGGTCATCATCTTGTCGAAATCGTCTTGCGTCTCGCCCGGAAAGCCGACGATGAAATCGCTGCCGATGCTGATGCCCGGGCGCACTGCGCGCAACCGGCGCACGATGCTCTTGAACTGCAAGGCCGTGTAGCCGCGCTTCATGGCGCTGAGGACACGGTCGCTGCCGTGCTGCACCGGCAAGTGCACATGGTTCACCAATTGCGGGATGCGGGCATAGGCGTCGATCAAGCGCTGGCTGAATTCATTCGGGTGGCTGGTGGTGTAGCGGATGCGTTCGATGCCCGGCAAGGCGGCCACGCATTCGAGCAGCAGGGCGAAGTCGGCCGCGTCACTGCCTGCATCGCCCACGCCGCCGCGCCAGGCGTTGACGTTCTGGCCCAGCAGCGTCACCTCTTTCACGCCTTGCGCGGCCAGCCCGGCCACCTCGGCCAGCACGCTGTCGAGCGGGCGGCTGACTTCTTCGCCCCGGGTGTACGGCACCACGCAATACGAGCAGTACTTGGAGCAGCCCTCCATGATGGAAACAAAGGCCGCTGCGCCTTCCACGCGCGCTGGCGGCAGGTGATCGAATTTCTCGATTTCCGGGAAGCTGATGTCCACTTGCGGCAAGCGCTGCGCGCGGCGCTGTTCGATCATCTGCGGCAGGCGGTGCAGCGTCTGCGGGCCGAACACCAGGTCGACATACGGTGCGCGTTCGATGATCGCCGCGCCTTCCTGGCTGGCCACGCACCCGCCCACGCCGATGAGCACGCCCTTGCTCTTCAGGTGCTTCACGCGGCCCAGGTCGGAGAAGACTTTCTCTTGCGCTTTTTCGCGCACCGAGCAGGTGTTGAACAAGATCAGGTCGGCCTGCTCGACATCTTCAGTGGGCTCGTAGCCCTGCGCGGCGTGCAGCACGTCGGCCATCTTGGCCGAGTCGTACTCGTTCATCTGGCAGCCGAAGGTGCGGATGAAGACCTTGGGTTTGACGGCGGTGTTCATGGTTGGCGGCCGCCTTTCAGGGCACGGTCCAGGTTTGCGCCACGGGGTCGAATTCCCACGCTTGTGCCTGCTTGGTCGTGCTGGGCCAGGGCCGCTTGGCGCGTTCTTCTTCACTCAGGAGCCATACCTCCAGCACCAGGCCCAAGGGCTCGAGGGTGTAGTGCACCACCGCGCGCTGGCCGGCCAGTTCGCCTGACAGCACCAGCATGTTGTTGGCGCCTCGAATGCGCGCACCCGGCGCCAGGCGCGCGGGCTGGCCGTTGAGCGTGACCTCGGGTGGCTGCCCGAACACGATGGTGCCGCGCAGCGCCGTGGCCGGGAAATTGCGTGCAACCTGGGCTGCGGCGGGCAGCGCAAAGGCTAACGTTGCCAACAAGGCGCAAGCACAGCGAATCGAGGTGTTCATCCTGGGGCTGTGGAGGTTTGCATTCGCCAGCATGTTGCGTGTGCGTTGCTGGTGCGAAGGCAGGAAGGGAGTGGTGGCGCTTCAGGGATTCGAACCCCGGACCTGCGGATTATGATTCCGTCGCTCTAACCGGCTGAGCTAAAGCGCCAACAGCCGGCAATTATAACGAGCCGTGCCGCGCGCCGCGGCGCCAACGTTTCGGATCCTGATGTTCAGTTTCTTCAAGAAGAAAACGCCGGCGCCGGCGGCCGCCGAAATCTCGCTACCCACTGTTTCGCTGCCCGTTGAGCCGGCTCCCGTTGAGCCACCACCATCCGCCCGCGTGGGCTGGATGGACCGGTTAAAAGCCGGGCTGCGCAAGACCAGTTCCGGCATCGCTCAGGTCTTCACCGGCACGCGCATTGACGATGCGCTCTATGAGGAATTGGAATCGGCCTTGTTGATGGCCGATGCAGGTGTCAAGGCCACGGCCTACCTGCTGCAAGACCTGAAGCGTCGCGTCAAAGACGACAAGGCGACTGATCCGGCGCGCGTCAAGGCCTTGCTGGCCGATGCCCTGTGCGACTTGTTGACGCCGCTG
>JANOXU010000073.1:0-3602 GCA_031418595.1 Burkholderiales bacterium | reverse complement strand
AAGGTCGTCGTCGGTGAGCGCAGCCTGGGTTGGGTCTGGACCCACGGCTTGTTCGATTGGCTGCGGCTGGCGCTGTGGTCGTGGATGCCGTGAACAGCGCGGCGCGGGCTCCTCGATGAGCGCCGCTGCGCCGCTGCACAGCAGCCTGTGGTACCGCGTGGCGCCGCTGCGGCCGCGCCTGCTCGGTCGCGCCCGGCTGCACCGCCACCGCTATCGCGGCGAAGTCTGGTACCTCTTGCAAGACCCGGCCTCGGGCCGCGTGCACCGCTTCACGCCGGCGGCGCGGCTCATCCTGGCGGCGATGGACGGGCGCCGCAGCGTGGACGACCTCTGGCGCATTGGCCAACGCCGTCTCGGTGAAGATGCGCCGACCCAGGACGAGATCATCCAGCTCCTGGGGCAATTGCACAGCAGCGACCTGTTGCACACCGATGTCCCGCCCGATGCGCTCGAACTGTTCGAGCGCGGCGAGCGCCAGGCCGCGCAGAAGCGTCGCCGCTCGTGGGCGAACCCGATGGCGTTGCGCATCCCGCTCGTCGACCCGGGCCGCTTTCTCGACCGCTTCGTGCCGCTGTGGCGTGCCCTGTGGGGCTGGCCCGGCATGCTGCTGTGGCTGGCGGTGGTGGTGCCCGCTATGGTGCTGGCGCCTTCGCGCTGGCCCGAACTGAGCGGCAACCTGAGCGACCGCGTGCTCGAAATCGACAACCTCTTGCTGCTCGGCCTGGTCTTCCCGTTCATCAAGTTCCTGCACGAGATGGGCCACGCCAGCGCCACGCGCGCCGGTGGCGGCGAGGTGCACGACATGGGCCTGATGCTGCTGGTGCTGATGCCCGTGCCGTATGTTGATGCCAGCGCTTCCACCGTCTTTCGCTCGAAGTGGCGGCGCGCGCTGGTGGGTGCGGCCGGCATGCTGGTCGAACTGTTCCTGGCGGCCGTGGCCTTTTATGTGTGGATGCTGGCCGAGCCTGGCCTGCTGCGCAGCGTGGCGTTCAACGTGATGTTTGTGGCCGGTGTCTCCACCGTCTTGTTCAATGGCAACCCGCTGCTGCGCTATGACGGCTACTACATCCTCACCGACCTGATCGAAATGCCCAACCTGGCGCAGCAGTCGGCGCGCCAATGGGGCTACTTGCTGCAACGCTATGTGCTGCGCAGCGAGCATGCGCAAAGCGTGGCCCACAGCGGCAGCGAGGCCGCCTGGCTCACCTTCTATGGTCTGGCCAGCACCTTCTACCGCATGCTGGTGACGGTGGCCATTGCGCTGTTCATCAGCACCCGCTTCTTCTTCGTGGGTGTGCTGCTGGCGCTGTGGGCGGTGGTGATGATGGCGTTCATGCCGCTGTTTCGGGTGTTCAAGACCCTGCAGCGCGGCCACTTGCGCGAACTGCGCGGCCGCGTCTTGGTCATCAGCGGCGCGGCGTTGGCGCTGTTGGCGGGCTTTCTGGCCTGGGTGCCCATGCCGTACCGCACGCAGGCCGAAGGCGTGGTCTGGCTGCCCGAGGCGGCCACGTTGCGCGCCGGCACGCATGGCTTCATGGCCACTTACCTGGCCAAACCGGGCGGGCAAGTGCAACGCGGCCAGCCGCTGGTGCGCCACCGCGACCCGGCCTTGCAGGCGCAGGTGCAGCTGCTCACGGCCCGCGTGGCCGAGTTGAAGGCCAACTACACACTCGAATTTGTGAACGACCGTGCCCGAGCCGACATGGTGCGCGAGCAACTGGTGGGTGAGCAGCAGGCCTTGGAACGCGCGCAAGAGCGCGCGGGCGCGCTGATCGTCAGCAGTGGCAGCACCGGCCGCTTCATCGTGGCGCGGCCGGAAGACCAGGCTGGGCGCTTTTACCGCCAAGGTGAAGTGTTGGGCTTTGTGGCCGGGCCTGACGACCGCCCGTTCGTCAAAGTCATCGTCACCCAGGCTGATGTCGATGCCGTGGGCCTGCCCGGCGGCACGGTGCAAATGCGCCTGGCGCATGCGCCCGAAGTGGTGCTGCAAGGGCGCATCCTGCGCCAGCAGCCGGCGGGCAAGAACGAGTTGCCCAGCCGCGTGCTCACCAAGGCCGGTGGCGGCGTTTTCACCGCCGACCCGCGCGACCCGCAAGGCCTGAAGGCGATGGAGCGGCTGTTCCAGATCGATATCGAACCCGCCACCGCCAGTGAAGCCATTGCGCCGTACTTTGGCCAGCGCGTGCATGTGCGCTTCGACCACCCGCAAATGCCTCTGGGGCAGCAGGCTTATCAAAGTCTGCGCAGACTTTTCTTGTCGCACTTCGAGGTGTGAAATGAAACACCCCCTACGCGCTTCGCGCGCCCCCTCAAGGGCATAAGCGCTAACGTAAGTATCATGAGAAATCAGCCTCACACTGGTACGGACGAAGGCGCGGCGCCTCGCGCAATCGCGCCGCGATGCCTTGCCATCGTTGCATGCACTCGCGCAGCGACAGGGCGGGATTGCAGGCTCGGCTCAGGAGCATATGCATGAGGGCGTATTCACGCCAGCGCGAGCGGCGCTTCAGCACTGGGGCTGTGCGCTGCGTCGTAGCCCCAGGGGGAAAATCGCTCAGCCGTGAGGATGAGCTTTTCGATCAGACAGGCTACGAGCAGTTTTCCTTGCAGCCAGGCTTTGGCGCCGTCTTTGTCGGTCTTCTTGAGGTGCCCGAGCTGCAGCAGCGATTTCAACCTCTTGAAGGCCAGCTCGATCTGCCATCGTCGGCGGTAGAACTCCATGATCGCTGCGGCATCGGGTTCGACAAGGGTGGTCACCACCACGACGTAGCCGGCCGCCTCCAGGGTCTGAGGTTGAACGTTGCGCCCCTTCTTCCTGGCCTCCTGCTCAATTGCCTGTTGGGTGGCCAGCGTCTGCGCGACGGTCTTCTTGTAGGCGCATACGCGTACCGCGATGGAGCCAATGTCGTCTTGCACGCGCGCGGGCCAGTCGGCGGCCTGTCCGACCGCCAGCGTTCGCAGCTTGGGAAGCATGTTCAGCGGCCGACCGCGCCGGTCATGCAGGGGAAGATTGCTCAGGCTGGCGCGCAGCACGACATCGGCCTTGCGTTGCACGGCGTAGCGCAGACTGGGCCGCTTGGCAAAACCGCGGTCGGCCATGATCACGTCACCAGCTCGGATGTCGAAGTGCGTCAGGCTCTCACCGACATCGGCCTGACTGACGTGCACCTCATCGCAGCTGAGCGTGTGCAGGTTCAGCGCGTAGTGCAAGCGCCAGGTCGAGCCGGTTGCGCCGGGCTCGCACACCGAGCTGCCGTCGATCAAGCGCACACGTCGGCCCGGCAACAGCGCTTGCGAGGCCAGCGGCAAAGCCATATCCGCCGTCATCTCGCGTGCCATCCACTCGAACCAGGCCGCGCAGCCGCGCAGCCTCTTGAGCAGCGCCACGTCCGACACCGCTGCCAACCCGCCTGCACTGGCTCGCACCGCCGTCTCGCGCAGCGAACACCCGTCAGCCAGATGAATGAGCAGCACCCGCAGCAGCGAGCCAACGCTGGCAAAGCCGCGCAGCCGCCGCACTGCTCCAAGCTCTACTGCCTTGGCTTCCCACTGCGCGGGCAACATCTGCATCACAACGTCCCAGTCTTGCCCGATGCTGGCCA
>JANOXU010000072.1:0-33935 GCA_031418595.1 Burkholderiales bacterium | reverse complement strand
GCCACCGCATGGGCACGGCCGAGCTGTACCGCGTGGTGGAGGCCGCGCCCGAGGTGGTTGACAGTCTCGTGGTCGATATCGAATACCTCGGCAAACCCAGCTTCATGCCGCTGTTCGTGGTGCTGCGCGCCGGCCTGGTGCTCGATGACGCGCTGCGCGCCGGCTTGAAGCAGCGCATCCGCCATGATCTTTCGCCGCGTTTCGTGCCCGACGAAATTGTGCAAGTGGCCGAGGTGCCGCGCACGCTCACCGGCAAGAAGCAAGAGCTGCCGGTGAAAAAGCTGATGCTCGGGCGCGCCCTGGCTGAAGTGGTGAACAAGGATGCCTGCGCCAACCCCGGCGCTTTTGATTGGTATGAAAACTATGCCCGCGCTCGCGCCACGCATTCACCCGCAAGCTGACCGCTGTTCAAGCAGAGAGCCCCCACCGCATGGCCACCACCGACCCGCACAGCATCGATTGGGAATTGCGCCTGGGCTTTCTGATCCACGACGTCTCGCGCCTGCGCCGCAGCGCGTTCGACCGCTGCTTGAAACCCATGAGCGTGACGCGCTCGCAGTGGTGGGTGCTGGCCTACCTGTCGCGCAAGGACGGCATGACGCAGTCGCAGTTGGCCGAAGAACTCGACCTGGGCAAGGTGGCCGTGGGCGGCCTGATTGACCGGCTTGAAAAAGGCGGTCTGCTGCGCCGTCAGGCCGACGCCAACGACCGCCGCGTGAACCGCGTTTTTCTCGAACCCGTGAGCAAGCAGTTGATCGTGCGCATGCGCAAGCTCAACCACCGCATGAACGAGCAGATCCTGGCCGGCATCACCGATGCCAAGCTCGAAGCCTGCGCCGTCACGCTCGACGCCATCAAGCGCAACATCCTGGCCTATTTGCAAAACGGCGAGGCCTGAATTCGCCCGGCCCAAGACCAGCAGGGAGAGCCCGACGGCGAACACGCCGCCGCGTGCGTCATCGGTATTCAGCGTTTGGCGACCGCACGCGCCGACCAGGCGCAGCAGCGTTCGACGCGGCCGATCCAGGGCCGCTTTACGTCTCCAACACCACGATCGGGTTGAACCTGCCGAAGATCATCCGCTTGCCGTCCAACGGCATGTCCGTGGGCGGCTTCATGCGCTCGTCTTGCATCATCTTTTCGTGCGCGGCGTCGCAAGCTGCGCGCGACGGCCATTCCATGAAAGCGAACACGATCATTTCGCCCCGTTCGGCCTTCACGGCGCGGCGAAAGTCGGTGACCTTGCCGGCACCGCGATCACGAAACCGTCGATGTAGGACATGAGCTTCTCCTGGTGTCAATCGCGCCGCCAAGTGCGGCGTGCGTCACCGTATCGCGGCCGCCGAACGCGAACCATCGGCGGCCAAGCCGGGGCCTTGTCAGAAAGCGCCTGCAACCCTGCGGCGCATCGGGCACATGCATGGCGCGGGCTGTCGATTTCGAGCCCAGTCGCTCGTCGTGCACAGTCGGCGCGCCCGTTGCGGGCCAATAGACTGGAATCGTCTTCCCTTCATGAGGAGGCCTGCCATGCGTAACGAGCCAGCCCCTGCCACGACCATCGACGACTACATCGCGGCGTTCCCGGCAGCGGTGAGGTCGCGGCTCGAAGCGTTGCGCCGCACGATCCGCGCCGCCGCGCCCGGCGCCGTCGAGGCGATCAGCTACCGCATCCCGGCCTTCAAACACGGCGGGGGCGCGCTGATCTACTTCGCCGGCCACAAGACCCACGTCGGCCTGTACCCGGTGGCCGCGCACGGCACGGAACTCGCCGCGCAGCTTGCGCCTTACGCGTCGGGCAAGGCGACCTTGAAGTTCCCGCTCGATCGGCCGCTGCCGCTGGCCCTGGTGGCTCGCGTTGTCCGAGCCAAGCTGCAGCCGGCCGCCGCGCCCGCGCCGCTCACCAAGCCGCGCGCAATCACCGCCGGCCCGATCGAAGCCCGCTTCAGCGCCGCCCTGGAGCGCAGCCCGGCGCCCAACGGCTGGACCTACGTTGTCTGGCCGCAGTCGGTCGAGTTCTTCGGCACCAAGGGCCTGGTCAAGGTCGAGGCCGTGGTGGATGGCGTGCCGCTGACCACGGCCTACATGGCCATGGGTGACGGCCGGCACATGCTGCCGATCAAGGCGGCGGTGCGCCGGGCCATCGGCAAGGCGGCCGGCGACCGGGTGCAGGTCGAACTTCGCGCCAGGATTGGCTGACGCGCCAACGCGGGCTCAGTGCGCCATAGCCAAGAACCGCGCCAAGGCCGCGGCAGCCTGTCGGCGGCCTCCCGCGTCAGCCCAGTTCCAGATAGAAATAAGTGGTGCTGCAAAGGCCACCGTGCGGCCACAGCGCGTAGCCGGGGATATCGCCCACGCGCTGCCAGCCCAGGCGGGTGTACAGCCGTTCGGCGTCGCTGCCGGTCACGGTGTCCAGCACCAGCAGGGTCTTGCCGCAGTCGCGCGCCACGCCCTGCGCGGCCAGCATCAAGGCCGCGCCCAGGCCCTGGCGGCGGGCACGGCGGTGCACCAGCATCTTGGCCAGGTCGGCCCGGTGCGGCTGGTTGTCGGGCTGATCAAGCACCAACTGCACCGTGCCCACGATGCCGGCGGCATCTTCAGCCACCAGCAGCGCGCGTTCACCCTGGGCCACGCCCGCGGCCACGCGCTGCCAGAACGCCTGCGCCTTGGCCAGGGGCAGCGGGTGCATGAAGCTGACCGAGGCGCCGCCGGCCACGCAGTCGATCAACAGTTCAGCCAGCGCTTGCTGCTGAGGCGCGCTGACGCTGTGCAGGCGGCGAATGGTGGGCATCGTGGGCAGGGCGGGCATGGCAGGGCGTGATGCCGGGCCGGCGTCGTTGCACAGGGTCACTCACACCTCGCGCTGGCGCGGCAGGATGCGCAGCGCGTTGTTGCGCTCGATCAGGCGCAATTCGGCAGCACCAAAGATCTCGCCCAAACCCTGCACATGTTCCAGCGCGCCGCGGTATGGGTAGTCGGTGCCAAAAACAATTTGCGTGGCCGGCACCAGCTTGGTCAATGACGCCATGGCAATCGGGTTCGACGCCTGCGCGGTGTCGTAGTAGAAGCGATTCAGCTCGCTCAGCACGCCCGCGCCGGTGAAGCCGCGCGCCTTGATCGGCGGCAAGGCGGGTGCCTGCACAGTGAAACGTTCCGTTAACGCACTGAGCGTGCCGCCACCGTGCGAGAAGATGAAGTTGATGCCCGGGCAACGCGCCGAGGTGCCTGAAAAAACCAGGCTGGCAATGGTGCGCGTGGTGTCGGTGCCGTACTCGATGATGACTGGGGGCACTGCCGCAGAGGTGAGGTTGCGGCAGCACTCGGGCTCGTTGGGGTGGGTGTAGGCCGTGGCGCGGCGGCGGTGCAATTCGTCCATCACCGGCGCGAACGCGGGGTCGCCCAAGAAGCGGTTGCCATAGCTCGTCATGAAGGCCACGCCGTCGCACTTCAGCACATCCAGCGCATAGGCAATCTCGGTCAGGGTTTCGTCCACATGCGGCATCGGCAGCAAGGCGAAGGTGCCGAAGCGGCCCGGGTGGTCTTGCGCCAGTTTGCGCGCGTATTCGTTGGCCGCGCGTGCCACGTCGGCCGCTTCCTTGGCGGGCAAAAAGCCCACGGCGGGCAAGGTGGGCGAGGTGATGGCGGTGGCCACGCCGGCGCTGTCCATGTCGGCCAGCGAACGTTGTGGCGTCCAGTCGTTCACCGGCGGCGAATCGAGCTTGGAGCGCTTGAGCGCGGCCACCCACGGCGGGGGTGAAATGTGGTGATGCACGTCGATGCGGTGCGGGCCCGCCGCAACACCCACCGCACAACCGGCAACGCCCAGCGTGGCCAGGCCGCCCAGGGCGCCGAGGAAGCCGCGGCGACTCGTCTGGGCCGCCTCGGCAGGTGCGCAAGCGCAGGTGAGTGGCGAATAACGGTTTGCATTCATCACAGACTCCGGTGATGGTTCAACAAATGGGCGCCGGCCTGGCGGCCACTCGCAGTTTCAACAACGCATAAACCTCGTCGATCGCCGGCGTGGCCAGGCCGGCCAGTTCGCGCATGGCGCCGATCGAATCGAGCAAAACATCTGTTTCCAGCGGACGGCCACGTTCCCAGTCTTGCAGCATCGACATCTTGTGCTGGCCGGCCTGGCGCGCCGCGGCAATGCGCTGGTCAATCGGAATGGGTGACTGCGCCACGCCCAGGCGCGCGGCCACGGCGTCGGCCTCGCCCATCATGCGCCGCACCACGGCCACCACCGGTGGCGTGGCGTTCAGCTCGGCCAGCGTGGCGCCGGTGAGCACGGCCACCGGGTTCCAGCTCAGGCTGCTGATCATCTTGGCCCAGATCCAGCCGCGAATGTCGGCCACGATCGGCGCGTTCAGGCCGGCGGCGTTCATGGCATCAGCCAGGGCTTGCAGCCGCGGGGTGGTGAAACCGCCGGGCTCGCCGATGGGGAATTTCATCAACAGCCCGTCATGCCGAATCACGCCGGGCTCGACCACTTCGGTGGCGACCCAGTACACACAGCCCAGCGCGCGCTGCGGCGTGAGTTGGCGCCACTGCTGGGCGCCGGCATCGAGCGCCTCGATCTGCCGGCCGCTGTGCGGCCCGGGCAGGCCATGGAAATACCAGTACGGGATGCCGGTGGTGGGCGGCACCACCGTGGTGTGCGAACCCAACAGCGCTGTGATGCCCGGCAGCGCGGCGCTGAGTTGGTGCTGCTTCAGCGCGATGAACACCACGTCTTGCACGCCCAGTTCGGCCGGCGTGTCCGTGGCGTTAACCACGGCGTGCGTATCGCCCTGCGGCGTGGTGATGCGCAGGCCTTTGGTGCGTATCGCCAGCAACTGCTCGCCACGCGCCACCACGCTGACATCCAGGCCGCTGACTTGCGCCAGCCGCGCGGCAACAAAGCCGCCAATCGCGCCGGCACCGAAGATGCAGATCTTCATGGCTTGATTGAAACGTTAAAGATCAGAATCACTTATCACCAAGCGTGCATTCACCGCGATCCAGCAGCAGCACACCGCGCTCCACCGCGTGCACGCGAAAGCTCACCCGGCCGCCCACACGTTGCATGGCCACCCGCACCGTGTCGCCCGGAAAACCCGGCGCCACAAAGCGTGCGGCCAGGCTGCGCAGCACCGCCGGGCGCCCCGGCGCAAAGCGCTTCAGCACGGCGCGGCAGGCCAGGCCCAGGTTGTTCAGGCCATGTGAAATGGGCCGCTCGAAGCCGGCTTGGCGGGCCACGGCCGGGTCGGCGTGAATGGGCATCAGGTCATTGCTGGCCAGGCGGTAGAGCAAGGCTGCCTGGCGCGGCATGGGCAGGTCGATGTCATCGCTTGGTGCGAAGTCTTCAGCCAAGGGCGGTAGCGGCGCCACGATCTGCCCCCAGGAGCCGCAGCCGCCATCGCCGCGCAGGAATTCGAGCGACTGCATGCTGGCCAGCAGCACGCCGCTGTGGGCATCGAACAGCGCTTTGTCCACCTGCATCAGCGCGCCGCGGCCTGCGCCCTTGTCTTGCACGGCCATGATGCGGTGTGTGGCACGCACGCGGCCGTTAACCGGCAGCGGCGCGTGCCAGGTGATGCGCATTTCGCCGTGCAGGAGCTGTTGCCAATGGATGCTCAAGCCCGGTTCGGCTTGCCAGAACGGCAGCCAGCACAGCGTGAGCGCGTAGCTCGGCACCACGGCCACGTGCGTGCCGCCGAGATGGCCTTCGTGCACGTAGGGCAGCTCGTCGGCGTCGAGCGGGTCGCTGGCCAGGCCCAGGGCCAGCGCGTACAGGGCGGCATCGCGCCAGGTGGTGCTTTGCTCCAGCGGCGCGAAGCCACGCGCCAAAACGGCTTGCAGGTTCATGCCATCGTCACCACAAGCTTGCCGAATTGTTCGCCGGCTTGCAGGCAATCGAAGGCCTCGCCGATGCGTTCGAGCGGGTAGCGCCGGTCGATCACCGGCGTGATCTCGCCGCGCGCGAACAGCACCACGACTTCGCGGAACTCTTCCAGGCTGCCGCCGGTGGAGCCGTAGATTTCTAACTGGCGGATGAACAGGCGCTGGATGTCTGCGCCCGGGTTGCCGCCGGTGGTGGCGCCGCAGGTCACCAGGCGGCCACCACGGCGCAGGCTGCGCAGCGAGTCGCCCCAACTGGCCTGGCCCACGCTGTCGATGACCATGTCCACGCCTTCACCGTCGGTCAGCGCCAGCACGCGCTCGGCGACCTTTTCGCTGCGGTAGTTGATGCCGGCATGCGCGCCCAAGGCGCGTGCACGTTCCAGCTTGGCGTCGCTGCTTGAGGTGACGATCACCCGCGCACCAGCGCGCAGCGCGAGCTGCAGCGTGGCCACCGCCACGCCGCCGCCAATGCCCACGATGAGCACGCTTTCGCCCGGGCGCAGCGCGCGCTTGCCGAACAGCATGCGCCAGGCCGTGAGGTGGCCGGTCATCAGCGCGCCCGCGGCCACCAGGTCGGCGTCGTCGGGCAGCGGCACAAAGCACTTGGACGGCATGGCCAAAAACTGCGCAAAGCCGCCATGGCGGTGTTCGCCCATGATGCTGGCGCGCAGGCACAAGGGCTGGTCGCCCGCGTGGCAGTAGCGGCACTCGCCGCAGTAGGCGCCAGAGAACAGCACCGCCTTCTGGCCCACGCGCAGGCCGCTGTCCGGCGGCACCTGGGCCATCACGCCGGCCGCTTCAACGCCTTGCACCAGCGGCAAGCTGTGGGTGATGCCCACACCGCTGTCGCGCATGTACAGGTCGACCCGGTTCAGTGCCGCGGCATGCACGCGCATCAAGGCCTCGCCGGGTTGCGGCACGGGCGTGGGGAACTCGCGCACCACCAGGCCGGCGCGGCCCCGCGTTTCCAAAACGGCTGCTTGCATCATGGTCGAACCCTTGGCGTGTGCGATGAACCGGTCGCGCCGAGCTTATAGAACGTGCACATGCGTACGAGCTATGGAAACTACGGAGCCCGCGGCCCGGGCGGCAGTCCCGATTGACCCTGCCGGCCCGGCCTGCTGATAATAGGTCGTACGTTAGTGAACGACTTCAGCCGCAGGAGCGCCTTCGATGCCCGATACCGCAAAGTTCGACCCCGTCGCCTACGCCACGCGCATGCGCGCCCAGGGCTGGTGGGCCGACCGCAGCACAGACGATCTGTTCGTGCAAGCCGCCGCCAAGCATGCCGCCAAGCCCGCCGTGGTGGCCTACCGGGCCGATGCGCCGCCCGGCACGCCGCCCAAGCGCATCACCTACGGCGAATTGGCGCAAATGGCGGCACGCGCCGCCGCGGCCTTGCGCGGCATGGGCGTGGGCGTGGGCGACGTGGTCTCGGTGCAGTTGCCCAATTGGTGGGAGTTCGCCGTGGTGGCGCTGGCCTGCGGGCGCATCGGCGCGGTGGTGAACCCCCTGATGCCGATCTTCCGTGAGCGCGAGTTGGGCTTCATGGTCGGCTTTTGCGAAGCCAAGGTGCTGGTCGTGCCCAAGCTGTTCCGCGGTTTTGACCATGAAGCCATGGCGCAAAACCTGTTGGCCAAATGCCCGCAGCTCAAGCATGTGCTGGTGGTGAACGGCACGGGCCCGAATGCCTTCGATGCGGCCCTGCTGCAAGGCACCCAGGAAATCGCGCCTGCCGCCACGCCCGCCCAGGCGCCGGCCCAAGCCGAGGAGTTAACGGTACTGATGTTCACCTCCGGCACCACGGGCGAGCCCAAGGGCGTGATGCACACCTGCAACAGCATGGTGGCCTGCATCAACGGCCTGGCCGGGCGCTTTGGGTTGGATGACAGCGACGTGCTGCTGGCCTGTTCGCCGCTGGGCCACATGACCGGCTATGCCGCGGTGTTGTTCCAGGGCCTGTGCCTGGGCTGCACCGTGGTGTTCCAGGATGTGTGGGACGGCAAGACCGGCGTGGCCATCATGGCGGCTGAAAACGTCACCCACACGGCCGCCTCCACGCCGTTCCTCACCGACATCTGCGAAGCCGTGTCCGCTGGCGGCCCGCGGCCCAACCTCAGCACCTTTCTGTGCGGCGGCGCGCCCATTCCCCCGGCGATGATCGAACGCGCCGCGCGCGAGTTGCAGTTGAACGTGAGCAGCCTGTGGGGCATGACCGAGTCGCTGGCCAGCACGCTCACCGAGCCTGAGCGCGCGCACGAAAAATCAGCCAGCACCGACGGCCGCCCGCTCGACGGCGTGCACGTGCGTGTGGTCGGCACCGATGGCCAGGTGCTGCCAACCGGCGCCACCGGCGCGCTGCAAGTGCGCGGCGCGCAGATGTTCATCGGCTACTACAAGCGGCCCGACATTCCCACCTTCGACGCCGAGGGCTGGTTCGACACCGGCGACCTGGCCTACCTCGACGCCGAGGGCTACATCCGCATCAACGGCCGCACCAAAGACGTGCTCATTCGCGGCGGTGAAAACGTGCCCGTGGTGGAGATTGAAAACCTGCTGTTCAAGCACCCCGCCGTGGCCGCGGCCGCGCTGGTGGGCGTACCCGACAAGCGCCTGGGCGAACGCGGCTGTGTCTTCGTCATGCTCAAGCCCGGTGCCACGTTCGGCCTGGCTGAGTTGCAGGCCTACATGGCGCAATGCCAGGTGGCCAAGCAGTACTGGCCCGAGCGCGTTGAAATCATCGCCGAGCTGCCGCGCACGCCCAGCGGCAAGATTCAAAAGTTCCAGTTGCGTGAGCGTGCCAAGGCGTTTGGCGATTCATGACCACCGCCCTGCAACGCCTGGCCGGCAAGCGCTGCGTCATCACCGGCGCGGGCAGCGGCATCGGCCGTGCCAGCGCACTACGCTTTGCCGCCGAAGGCGGCGCGGTGCTGGTGGTGGGGCGGCGGCAAGAGAACACCGAACAAACGGTAGCGATGATTCACGCCGCCGGCGGCCGGGCCGCGGCCCTGGTGACCGACGCCACGGTGGAAGCCAATGTGCAGGCCATCGTCGCGCGTTGCGTGGCTGAATTCGGCGGGCTCGATGTCTTCTTCGCCAACATCGCCGTGCCCGGCACCAACACGCCGCTGCTTGAGCAAAGCACGGCTGAATGGAACGAGGTCTGGAACGTGAACGTGATCAGCGCCTTCCTGGCCGTGAAGCATGCCGGCGCGCACATGGTGGCCCAGGGCAGCGGCTCGATCATCCTCACCTCATCAGCCGCTTCGCTGCGCGCCAATGCCGGTGCCATTTCGTACAGCGCCAGCAAGGCCGCGGTGAACAGCCTGGCGCAGACCGCGGCCAATGCCTTCAGCGGCACCGGCGTGCGCATCAACGCCATCCTGCCTGGCCTGGTGGAAACGCAAATGACGCGCAAGGTGTTTGATCAAGCCCGTGAACGGGGTGTTGAGGCGCGCATCGGCCACATGGTGCCGCTCAGGCGCGCCGGCCAGCCGCATGAAATCGCCGCCATGGCCGCGTTCCTGGCCAGTGAAGACAGCTCCTTCGTCACCGGCCAGCTCTATGCGGTGGACGGCGGCGTGAGCAGCACCCACCCGCACGGGCGCATCGCGCTTTGAGCAGCGAAACGGGCGCAGCAGCAACCCAGTTGCAAACGCGTGCGCTGGCCGCCGCGCTGCTGCTGGCGCTGCTGTGGGGCGCGAGCTTTTCGATTCAGAAGGCCGCCTACGCCGCAATGGGCCCGGGCGGCTTTCTGTTTGGCCGCTCGCTGCTGATGTCAGCCTGCGCCCTGGCCTTGCTGCGCTGGCGCGGCCGCCTGGGCTGGCCGCAACTGGCCAGCGATGAGTGGCGCAAGCTGGTCGGCATCACGCTGATCGGTCCGGTGCTGCACATCGTGCTGGTCACCTACGGCATCCACTGGTCCACCGCGTTTTCCAGCTCTCTCATCCTGGCCTGCGGGCCGGTGTTCACCTTGCTGCTGCTGCGCGTGTTGCGCGGCATGCCCTTGCAGCGCAGCCAGATGGCCGGCGTGGGGCTGGCCTTCGGCGGCGTGCTGCTGCTCATGAGCGACAAGCTGCTGCAAAACGATTGGCGCGCCAGCGGCGGCGACCTGATGATGCTGGTGGCGGCCGCCGTGTTCTCGCTCTACACGATCTGGGTCACGCCCATGGTGGTGCGCCACGGCGGGCCTGAGATCATGTGTTGGACCACCTTGCTGGCCAGCCCGCTGCTGCTGTCCTTCACCGCGCCGGCGGCCTGGCACGCGCCCTATGCCAGCGTGGGGCCCGGCATTTGGGCGGCATTCCTGTGGACGGTGCTGGTCTCGGCCTTCCTCGGCTGGCTGATCTGGACCTGGGTCAACGCCGTGCGCGGCGTGGCCCGCAGTGCGCCGCTGATGTACCTGGTGCCGCCGGTGGCCGGCGTGGTGGCCTGGTTAACCGTAGGCGAAACCTTTGGCCCGCTCAAGATGCTGGGCGCGGCGCTGGCGCTGGGCGGGGTGGCCTGGGCGCAGCGCAGCCGGCAAGTGAACAAGGGCGGCTGAGCTGGCCCGCACTTGCCCGCGACCGCCCGCAACCACTCGCAATCGCCCGCACTTAGCCGCACTTTCCCGCACTTTCCCGCGCTACCCCGGCGGTGCCGCCAGCAGCCAGGCCTTGAAGGCGGCGGCGCGTTCCTGGCTGACGAGCACCTCGCCGCCCAGGGCCTGCATCAAGTGAACCGTTAGCCGACCCTTGCCGGCCGGGCTGTAGTGGTGCACGGCGTGGGCCGCCAGCAGCATTTGCCGGTTGACGCGAAAGAAGCGCGCCGGGTCGAGTTCGGCTTCCAGATCGGCCAAGGTCTCATCCAGCAAATAGCGGGTGCCGTCGCTGGCCAGGGCGAAGCTCAGTTTGTCCACCGACACCACGGCGGCCAGTTGCGCCACCGCCAGGGCATGGAATTGCGTGCCGCCCTTGCGGCCGACCAGGCGCTGGCGCCAGCGCGGGGCAGCCACCGGTGAAGCGGCTTGCAACGGCTGGGCTTACAACCAGCGCGACACCTCAACGCCAAAGTGCTCGCGCAGGCGCTGCGCCTTGGCGAAGGCCTGGGCCAGTGCGGCGTCAGCGATCGGCTTGAGCAGGTAGTCCAGCGCCAGCGCCTGGAAGGCGGCGAAGGCAAAGCGGTCGTAGGCCGTGGTGAAGATGACCGGTATCGGCAGTGCGGCGGCGCCGCCCTGAAAGAGTTCGAGCGACAAGCCATCGGCGAGCTGAATGTCGAGCAGCAACAAGTCGGGCGCAGGGTGCTCGGCCAGCCATTGCGCGGTGCCGCGCACGCTGTCGGCATGCCCCACCACTTCGGCATGCGGGGCAACACGGGCAATGGCTTTCATCAGCCGCGCGCGTGCCGGTGGCTCGTCTTCGGCGATGAACAGGCGCAGGCTCATCGCACATCAACCAGCGGCACGCTGATCGCGAAGCGCTCGGCATCCACCTGCCGGCTCAGCGCGCGGCCGGCAACCAGACGACAACGTTCATCGAGGTTGGCCAGGCCAACACCGTTGCCGGCCAAGGCGCTCAGGCGCGGGCGCCGCGGGTTGGTCACACGCACCTGGTCGCCGGCCAGGTCCAGGCGCACGGCCAGCGGCGTGGCGGCGCCGGCCTGGTTGTGCTTGACGGCGTTTTCCAGCAGGGTTTGCAAGGCCAGCGGCGCTATTTCCCACCGGCCCTGTTGCGCGGCGAGGTCCAGCTCAGGGTCGATCTCCAATTGCATCGCCGCACCGAAGCGCAATGCCAGCAGGCGGTGGTAGTGCCGGGCCAGCGCCAGCTCGTCGGCCAGGGCAACCCGATCCCGGTTGCGGCTGGCCAGCACCTGGCGATACACCTCGGCCAGGGCATCGCAGAACTCGCGCCCGCGCGCGGCATCGGTTTGGATCAGGTGGCCCAGCGTGTTCAGGCTGTTGAACAGGAAGTGCGGGTCCACTTGTGCCTTGAGCGCACCCAGTTCGGCCTGCGCCTGCGCGCGCTGCAAGCGCTCAACCTGCAACAAATCGGACTCACGCTCGCGGATCAGGAACAGGGTTTCATAGGCATGCGTCACGAACAGCACGCAGATCACGTTGGCCAGCACCACCTGGGTCAGCACATTGCGATCCACCGGCAGACCCGCCCAGGCAAACCAGGCCAGCAGCCCGGCCACCGTGATCGGCGCGGTGTACAGCACGTTGGCGCTCACCAGCAGCAGCAGTTTGCGCAGCGGGTGGCTGAACCAGTCGAAGTGTTGGCGCTGCTTGAACAACAGCCAGCGGTTACCGCCCCAAATGGCCAGGGCCAGGGCGATGAAGCCGAGCTGGCCGACCCAGAAGCGGCCGTGGGCCGGCGTGAGGGGCCCGTACAGGCCCGCCAGCCAGGGAATGGTCAGGCCGAAGCCCAGCGAGCCCAGCGCCATGGTCCAGCGGTCATCGACACGCGCGCTCGGTGCGCCAGCGTCGGGCTTCGGGCTGCGCATGTCCGGCTTGGGGGCGGCGGGGCTTGTGGGCAAGGTCATCGCGCCCACATCATGGCCGCTTCTCGAACCCTGATGGAGCCCGCAGTGGACAACGTGCAATTTCATTATCCGGCCGTGGTCGCCGCCGCCGCCGTGAGCTTCGTGATCGGCGGCCTGTGGTATTCGCCGATCCTGTTCTCACCGGCCTGGATGCGCGAAACCGGCATCACCGAGGCGCAGGCCAAAGGCATGAACGTGGCCAAGGTGTTCGGCCTGGCCTTCCTGGCCAACCTGGTGATGGCCTTCAACCTGGCCGCGTTCATCGGATCGAAGTCAACGCTGCTGTTCGGCATCGGCGCGGGCTTCGCCACCGGGCTGGGCTGGGTGGCGATGTCGCTGGGGGTGATCTACCTGTTCGAGCAGCGCTCGTTCAGGCTGTGGCTGATCAACAGCGGCTACCAGGTGGTCGCCTACACCGCGATGGGCGCCATTCTTGCGGGGTGGAAGTGAGTGCCGTCGCCATGAGCCTTGCGCTCAAATTTCTGGCGGCCGCGCTGGCCTGGCTGGGGCTGGGCAGCGTTGGCACGCAAGCTCGGGCCGAGCCAAGCAATGTCTCGCCCAGCGGCTTCGTCATCACCCACCGCGCTGAAATTTCCGCCTCGCCGGCCGATGCCTGGAAGGCCATCGTGGCGCTGCCGCGCTGGTGGAGCGGCCAGCACAGCTGGTCGGGCTCGGCGGCTAACTTCAGCCTGGATGCGCAGGCCGGCGGCTGCTTTTGCGAGCGCTGGACCGATGCCTCGGGTGCGGCCAATTCCGTTCAACACGGCCAGGTGGTGATGGTGCAGGCCGGGCGCGTGCTGCGGCTGGCGGCGGCGCTGGGGCCGTTGCAGGACCTGGCGGTCAATGGCGTGCTGAACATCGTCACCAGCCCAGGCAGCGGCGCTGAAGCGGGCAAGCACTTCTTGCGAATGAGCTACCGCGTGGCGGGCGACGCCTCGGCCGGCCTGGACAAATTGGCCGGCCCGGTTGACGGCGTGATCGGCGAGCAATTCAGGCGGCTGAAGGCGCTGATCGAAACGGGCCAGGCGCAGTAGCCCGGCGCGCTGGCCCGGCGCGGTGGTGCTGTGCCGGGCGCGCCGGCGTGGGCGCGCGGCCAGCCGGCGCGTTCGGGCCGGCGCGTGCACCGGTGTGAGTGCCTGCGCGTCGTGTTCGATGGCCAGCGCCACGATGGCCTCGAAGCGTGTGACCACGCTGCGCCAGTCGATGCCACAGGCCGTAGCGCGGGCGGCGCCGTGGCGGTGATGGTGATTGCGCAGGCCAACCCCGGGCTGGGACCAGAGCGACCCGACGCGCGCGCCACTGCGTGACTCCAAGACCTTGATTCAGACTGACGGCCTGCCCGACGGCTACAAGGACTATCTGCTGGCCCGGCGCAGGCCTGGTGGCGCTGGTTGGCTTGGCGGGTGTGGCAGGTTATGCGGGTGTGGCCACGCTGCCAGGCAGCCAGCCCCTGCCGCCGCCGCAGGCGCCGGCCAAGTTATTCGTGCCTTTCGTCCTGGCTGAGGCGCCGCCAACGCAGGCGGCTCCCGTGGCGCCGCCCGCCGCGGCTTCGGGGCTGAACATCCGGCGCACGGCCCAGGGTTGGCGCATCGACGCCACGGGCGCCTCGCGCGCGCAAGCCGCGTTGCCGCTGGCCGCACTCAGCGCCACGCCGGTGTTCGGCGCCGAGCACCTGCATGAGTCAGCGCGGCCGCTGCACCTGCACTGGCAAGGCAGCGACCTGGCACAGGCCTGGCGCGCCGTGTTCGGCGACGAATTCAGCCATGCCTTGCAATGCCAGGGCCAGGCCTGCCGCGCATGGTTCTTCGGCCACCCGGGCCAGGCCGCGGCCGCCCCGGCGCGTCAGGCCGTTGCCGTTGCCCAAGCCGTTGCCCATGCCGTTGCAATACCCACGCCGCCGGTGCTCAACCCGCCAGTGCTGACCCACGAAGTGCCCGACCCGCACGACCGCGTCAGGCATGACTGAGCTTGAGCGTTTTTCGGGCCGGCCGGCTGTGACAGGCGCCCGTCTACTGCGAGGGTGTGGCGGTACGCCAGACCATTGCACGCTGTTTGTGGCTGAACAACAGCGCCTGGCCATCGGGCGCGAAGACCAGGCTGGTCGCATCGCCGCGGGGCGTTGGCAGCGTGAGCAGCCGGCGGCCGGTCAGCGGATCCCAGAGATTGACGACGCCGTTCGGCCCGCTGGTGGCCAAGGTCTTGCCATCGGGTGAATGGCTGGCCAGTGTGGCCCCGCCATCGGCGTAGCCGACCAGATCGACCGCCGTGGGCTCGCCACGCGCCAGCGACCAGACCCGGGCTGTCGTCACGCCGAACAGGCCGGCCGTTCCGTCCGGCGCCGAGCGCAGGGCCGACAAGGTGCTGCCGTCACGTGACAACGCCAGTGCCCCCGGGCAGCCACCTTCGGCCGCCACGCTCGCCCGGGACCGCCCGCTGCGCATGTCCCAGACCTCGATCGCCTTGCAGCCCACGCTCGTCGCGACCACGAGGCCATCGCCGCTGAAGGCGATGGGTGCGCTGCCCTTCAAGCTGCGCAGCGGCTGCCCGGTGGTGCTGTCCCAAAGCTCGGTTGCGGCGGCGCCCACGGTGGCCAGCACACGCCCGTCGGGCGAGAAGCGAAGGTTGGCCGGCCGGGTGAGTGCGAGCGACTCCGGCACCTCGTCCTTGCCGAGTTTTCGCGTCAGGGCCACGGCGGGCTGCGGCGAGCCCACCGCGTGTATTCGCACCGTGCCGTCGGGCAGGCGTTCGGCATAGCGCGTGCCGTCGAGCGACAAGTCCATGTTGCGCGCCCACTCGCGCGCCGGGGCGCCGACCGCCGCGAACTGCTGCCCCGTGCCCAGATCCCAGAGCCGCGATACGAGGCCACCAGTGACCGGCGCTTCCACCGACTCGGCCAGCAGCCGGCCGGCACCGTCGCCGCCCAGCGCCGTGAAGCTGCCGGCGTAGTGGCCCAGCGTCGCGACCACCTGGCCGGTGGCCGGATCCAGCAGCAGCGCCGGCTCGCCGTCGTCGCGCGAGACGATCGTGAAGGTGGCCCGTTGCCCCCCAGGTGCGAAGGCGATGTTCCAGGCGCGCTCGCGCAAGGCCAGTCGGCGCCAGGGTTCAGCCTCGCCCACGCGCCAGAGCATCAGCTCCGGCCGGCCGTTGTGCGCGCGCTGGCCACCGACGGCCAGCGCAAAGGACAGGCCGTCCGCGGCAAACCCGCCCCAGCGAATGCAGCTGGACCCGCGCGAGCTGCCGCAGCCTTCGTCGGGCACCTTGATCAGGGTCCGGCGCTCGGGCTGCGCCAAGTCCCATAGCGCGACGCCGGGGTTCTCGCTGGCGTAGCGGTCCTGGGCATCGGGCAGCACAGCGGCCGCTGCGATGCGGCGCCCATCGGGCGAGAAGGCCAGGCCCACCAGCGCGCGGGTCGTCGTGAAGGCCAATGGCAGGTGCAACAGCGCGCGCTGGTTGCGGGTCGCCACATCGAAGATTCGCACGCCGCCGAGCTTGCGCTTGGGGTCGGCCGGGTCGAGCGCGACACCGGCGCCGCCGATGGCGATGGCCGCACCGTCGGGCGACCACACGATTGCCTCGATGCCCAGCTCGAAACAGCCGCGCGCGGCAACCGGGATCGTCTGGCTGCTGTCGCGCTCCAGGTCATGGATTCGCAACTGGCAAGCCGGCGCGCCGGTGGTGGTTTCCATCGCCACCAGCATCCGGCCATCGACGGACAAGGTGCCGGCTTCGTGCGGCAGCGTCAGCGTGCGTGCCTTGCGCGGCTCGGCGATGGGCGCCGACAGCACTTCCAGCGTCGCGCGCGTTGTCGGCGATGCAGGCATGGCCTTCAGATGCACCAAGAGGGCCTGCCGCAAAACCAGGCCCAGGGTCTTGCCCGGCGTGCCAGGAAAGTGTGCAGTTTCAGCCAAGCCATGGGTTGCGAGCAGGCGCACGTCGCCGTCTTCGCCAGCCGCCGCAAGCAGCCCGCCGTCAGGCGCAAACACGAGGTGTGAGACGGGGCCACCGGCCGCAGGTGCACTCGCCAGACGAGTGCCATCCAGCCCGTCCCAGGTGGCGACGGCGCCTAAGGCGTCAGCCGTGGCGACGATCTTGCCGTCCGGCGAAAACGCGAGCGCGGTCTGGTGATCGGCCGCAGCGGGGTGGTCACGCGTCGCCGGCAGCACCTGCGTGTTCCACAGCCGCACGGCCCCGAGTTCGGCGTTTGCCGTGACCAGGGTGCGCCCGTCGCGCGAGAACAGCAGGCGCGAGATGCCGGCGTCGCGCTGGCTTTGCACGCTCGCCAACGTGTTGCGGTCGCGGTGCACACGTTGCTCGTCGCCAGCGCGCGTGGGCTCACCATGGTGGACGCCGAGCACGGCATGGGCACGGCCGGTGGCCGCGTCCCACAGGCGCACGTGATGGTCGCGGCCGCCGGTGGCCAGCAGGTCGGCCGCGGGCGAGAAGGCCATCGCGGTGGCGTAACCCGTGGCGTGTTCGTCCAGTGTATAGAGCGAGCGCCCGCTGCGGCTGTCCCAGACTTGCAGCCGGCCCGGCTGCGCGGGGGCGACACCGGGCTCGCCGGTCAGCAGCGCGACGCGGCTCCCGTCGTGCGAGGCCGAGACCGCGCGCAAGCGGCCACGCTTCGAATCCTCGCCGCGCAGGCGGCTGCGCTCGGCATCCGCCTTCGTGTCCCAGACCACGATCTCGTAGCGGCCATCAGCAGCCACGCCGACCACGAGCAAGCTGCCATCGGGCGCGAACTCCAATTCGGTCAACGACCAGTCCGCGCCGAAGGCCTTGCGCTGGATCTCGCGCCCTGAGCCGGCGTCGTGCAAGACCACGGTGTGGCGGTCGATTGCCAGCGCCAGCGTGGCCGCATCGGCACTCAGTCCGACGACCTCGATCAAGCTGGCGTCGTGCGGCGGTTCGAGGGCGGTGCTGTGGCCGCTGGCCGCGTCGACGAGTTGCACGCCGTCGCCGCTGCGCACCAGCAGCTTGGCCCGGCCCGGCGTGAAGGCAGCAACGAAGCGGGCATCGATCACCGGCGTGGCCGTGGGCAGGCTGTCGCGCGCGCGCAGCAAGGTCTGCGGTTCGCTGCTCTTCAGCGGTTCGCTCGACAGCGCCAGCCGCTTGCCGTCGTCCACGAACGTGGCGGCTTTGAAGCGGTGGTCCTCGTCCTCCAGGCGGCCGACTTCGCGCCCGCTTGCCACGTCCCACAGCGTCACCAGGCTGCTGCCGTTGGTGATGGCCAGGGTCTTGCCGTCCGGCGACAGATCCAGGCTGGTTGGCTGACCGGCCACGAAGACGGCATGCCGGTGGCTGTCGTACAAGCTCCAGAGGTGGCGCCAGGCAAATTCGCGCAGGTCTGGGCCACCGTCGCGCGGCAGCTGTGCGGCCAGCAGTTTGACGGCCTTGTCGGGCTGGCGCTCGGCGCGCCGGGTCTCGGCCAGTTCCAGTGCGGTGGCATAGGCGGCGTGCCGCACCAGGGTCTGCTGGCGCGCAGCCTCTTCAGCTTTCTGGTTGGCCCGCCAGGCCAGCGCGCCCACCGTGCCGAGCACGGCGGCGACGATGCCCGCCAGCACCAGCGCCTGGCGGCGCTTGCGCCGCCGCTCGCGCTGGTACAGCGCGTCGAAGTCGACTCGCAACAGGCCGGCGATGAGCTTGAGGAGTGCACGCTCGCGGCCGTCCTTGCCCGGCCGGGCATCGGGCGCCAGCACCTCGGTGCTCGGCTGCTCGCCGAGTTCGCCGTCGTCGCGCAGTGCAAAGCGCAGGGCGCGCGGCAGGCACTCCAGCGCCGCCTTGGCGGGGTCTGCCGACGCATGCGGCTCGCCGTCGACGATCAGCGCGTGGACGCGCCCGGCGCGACCCAGGCGCTTGAATTCGACGATCTCCTGGTTCACGTAGCCCGAACGTGCGGCCGCGGGCGAGCAGATCACGACCAGGTTCTCACTCGCCTGCAACGACTGGTGGATCGCCGCCGCGAGGTCGGCACCGGAGGTGAGTTCGTCGCGGTCGCGGAAGACCTTGCCGAAGCGCGCCTCAACGCGCTCGCCGGCATCGTTCTTCATGCCGACGAAGGCCTCGGGCACGCGGTAGCGCTCGAGCGCGCGGTGCAGCCACTCGCCCCACGCGGTATCGGCGTGGCTGTAGCTGATGAACGCCCGGTATTTGCTGATCATTCGATCCGCAGTCTGCATGTTCAGCCCGCCCAGTGCCCACTTTTTTCAGCTTGGAGGGCGGGCGACCAACCCAGCACTGAGTACCCGATCGGCGCCCCGGCGCCGGTCTGCCAGCGCACGGCTCGTAGGGCTTGCAGGGTGTGCGCGGCCGGTGTTGCAATGCACGCCCCACTGCTCACGGAGGCGTCATGAACAGCAAGACCGTCTTGGTGGCCGCGCTTGCCGCGGCGTTTCTCGGCGCGGCCGCCCCTTCACAGGCCGACGAAACCTGCAACTCGCCCTACCTGGCCAAACTCATCAAGGGCCAGGAAGACTTCATCCACGTCTGGACCCTGGGCGTCGCGGGCCAGGGCGATGGGCGCGACAAGCTGGTCACGATCGACGTCAACCCCAAATCCAAACGCTACGGCAAGGTCGTGCACAAGGTTTCGGTCGCCGGCAAGCCGCGCGGCGAGGCGCACCACATGGGCTTCACCGACGACCGGCGCTATCTCTGGGCCGGTGGCCTGGACGACAGCCGCATCCATGTCTTCGATGTCGGCAGCAACCCGGCCGCACCGCGCCTGGTCAAGACCCTGCCCAACTTCGCCACGCAGACCGGTTATGTCGGCCCGCACACCTTTTATGCGCTGCCCGGGCGCATGCTCGTGGCGGGCCTGTCCAACGCCAAAGACAAAGGCGGCGTCACCGGCCTGGCCACCTTCAACAATACCGGCCAATTGATCGCCAAGCACGCCATGCCCACCGGCGATGTGGGCGGTGTGAAGGGCGACGGCTACGGCTACGACATCGCCATCAACCCCGGCCGCAATGCGATGCTCACCTCCAGCTTCACCGGCCAGGCCAACTACATGCGCCCGCTCGGCGAGCTGATCAAAGATGGCGCGGCGATGAAGAATTTCGGCAGCACGATGGTGCTGTGGGACTTGAAGGCCATGACGCCGCAGCAGGTGTTCAGCGTGCCGGGCGCGCCGCTGGAAATTCGCTGGTCCTTGAACGGCGCCGACAACTGGGCCATCACCGCCACCGCGCTGACCTCCAAGCTGTGGCTGGTGAAGCCCGGCGCCGATGGCAAGTGGGCGGCCAAGGAAGTCGGCACGATCGGCGACCCGGCCAAGATCCCGCTGCCGGTGGACATCAGCATCACCGCCGATGGCAAGGGCCTGTGGGTCAATACCTTCATGGACGGCATGACGCGCTATTTCGACTTGAGCAACCCCGAAGCGCCGAAGGAAACCTATGCCAAGCAAACCGGCAAACAGGTGAACATGATTTCGCAGAGTTGGGATGGCAAGCGTGTCTACATCACCTCCAGCCTGCTCGACAAATGGGACAAGGGCGGTGCCGACAACGAGCAGTTCATGCGCGCCTTCGACTGGGACGGCAAGGAGTTGAAGCTCGCCTTCGAGGTCGATTTCGCCAAGGAACAACTCGGCCGCGCGCACCACATGAAATTCAGCGCCAGGGCCGCTGGCAAGACGCTGGCGCAGGTGGCGCAAATGAAGCTCGCGCAAGCCACTGCCGCCGGCGCACGGCCGTGAATGCCGCGCGCCGCTGGCGCGTGGGGCTGCCGCTCGCGGCCCTGGTGGGCGTCGCCTGCGGCAGCGTCAACGCCGCGGGCGACGCTGCACCCAGCGGCGGCCGCCCGCGCGTCGATGCCACGCGCCTGCCCGCAGCGGGCAGCTACACCCTGGCGCGCATCCAGCGCTGCCCCGATGGCGAAGTGCTCCTGCCCGACGGCCGCACGCGGCGCCTGCACACCGTGCTGCAAGGGCGCATCAGCTTGTTGAGCTTCATGTATACCTACTGCCGCGACCCCGTCGGCTGCCCGCTGGCTTACAGCGTGATGACCCAAACGCGCGACGCCCTGCTGCGCGACGCCGCACTGGCCACGCAATCGCAACTGGTGAGCCTGAGCTTCGACCCGAGCCACGACACGCCCGAGCAGATGGCGCTGTATGGCCGCGGCCAGGCCGATCCGCGGCGCCTGCGCTGGTGGTTCCTGACGACGGCGTCGGTGGGCAATCTGATGCCGCTGCTGGGCGGCCTGGGCCAGGACGTGAGTGTGGAGGTCGACGCCCGCGGCCGGCCCAGGCGCACCCTGAACCACCTGCTCAAGCTGTTCCTGATCGATGCGCGCCTGTCGGTGCGCGAAATCTACAGCGTGGCCACGCTCGATGTGGCGGTGCTGGTCAACGACCTGCGCACGCTGGCGCTCGAGGCGCCACGTTTTTGATCGGCGCTGTTCGGGTTAGGAGCCTGTCGGGCTTGGGGTTGGGCTCGCGCCGCTTCAACCGCCGCAATGTCGATCTTGGTCATTTGCATCATGGCTTCAAAGGCACGTTTGGCCGCCGCGCGGTCAGGGTCGGCGATTGCGGCGATCAGGGCGCGCGGCGTGATTTGCCACGACAGGCCCCACTTGTCTTTGCACCAGCCACACGCGCTGGCCTGCCCGCCGTGGCTGATGATGGCGTTCCACAAGCGGTCGGTTTCGGCCTGGTCGTCGGTGGCCACCTGGAACGAAAACGCCTTGTTGTGTTTGAAAGCCGGGCCGCCGTTGAGGCCGAGGCAGGCCACGCCCATCACGGTGAATTCCACGGTGAGGATCACGCCTTCTTTTCCAGCCGGATAGTCGCCAGGCGCATGGTGAACCGCACGCACCGCGCTGTCTGGGAAGGTTGCGGCATAGAACTGCGCCGCCTCCAGGGCGGTGCCGTCGTACCAGAGGCAGATCGTGTTCTTGCTGGTCACTCCGGGCTCCAGGTTGTGGCGGACGCCGCGCAATCAGGCGCGGCCGTGCCAGGGAAGAGCTCATGGTATCCACAGGCGTGCCCAACGCCGGCCCCGTCTCGATGGGCTGAAGTGGTCTGGCCTCATGGCCGCAGCGTGATCGTCACCATGCACTTGCCGCCAGCTGGGTTCCAGGTGTCTGAGAAACCCAGCCACACGGCCCAGGTATTGGTCGGCCCGGCCGAGCTGTGCGGGTGGTAGGTGACGGGGAAGTTGCAGCCGCCGCCGTCGCCCTTCACGCCCGTCCAGCTCTGCGAACGGTTGCACCCCGCAAACGCGAAGCCGCTGAACACGGCGGTGTACAGCACGGCCTTGGCCATCACCGGCACCAGGTAGGCGCCGTAGTGGCTGACGCCGCAGGCCAGCGGGTCGGTGCAGGCATAAGAACCGCCGTGGGCCTCGTAGGTGAAGCTGATCAGGTTTTTCTTGATGTCGTAGGTGGCCGTGAAGGGGTCGGTTTGCACCGTGCGGGCCAGGGTGGTGGCGGTGGCCGGCATATGAATGAGGGCGCTGATCGTGACGCGGATGGCACCTTCATTGGCACCGGTTTCCAGGCGCGCCGAGCTGGTGTTGGGCACGCTGTCGGCGGGCAGGGCCGTGAGCGAGCCCAGGCCGCCATGCGTCCAGGTCCAGTCCACCGTGGCGCCGGTGGGCAACTTCTGTTCCACATGGGCCGTCAGGTTCAGGCCCGCGTCGGTGGGCAGGTCGGTGCTGCCTGGGTTGATGGTCAGGGTGAACTCTTTGCGGATCTGCACCGGCACCGTCACCGAGCCCATTTCGATGCGCTGGTTGGTGCTGGCGTTGCGGTAGAAAGCGGTGACGGTGATGCCGTCGGCGTTGTCTGAGATCTCCGCGCTGCCACTCGGGAAGTAGTCGTGCGTGGGGTTGGACAGCGGACTCTCGAACGCATTGGTGCCCACGCCACCGCGGCGAAACAGGTCGCCGTTCTTGCCCGTGCACGTCCAGTTCAGGAACACGTTGTTCACGTTGAACAGGCCGTCCAGGTCTGTCACGGTGGCGGTGACGGCGGCCTTGCCGGTCTCGCCCGCCAGCGCCACGGCCACCAGCGGCTTGGGCGTGAGTGCGACGCGCGCCTTGGTCAGGTTGATGTCGACGGTTTCCACGCGCGGGGCACTGCGCCAGTCCTTGGCCATGGCAGCGTAGTCGGCCACGGTGAGCGCCACCTTGATCACCAGGATGTAGTTGCTGAGCTTGGTGAGCGCGGCCGACAGCTTGTCGACGTTGGCCTTGATCAAATCGGCTTGGGGCAGCAGGTTCACGCCCATCAAGGTGCCGCTGCTGTCGCGAATGGCCGGCAGCACGTCGATCGGTGTGGTGGCAATCGTCGCCTTCAATGCGGTTTCGAGCAGCTTCTTGAACACACCGCTGCCGAAAAACTCCTTCCAGAAGCTGGACAGCAGTGCGTCGGCATCGCCGGCACGCAGCGCCTTGACGGTCTCGGGGAAGTACTTGCCGCTGACTTCGATCTTGGCCATGTCAACGGTCGCGGCCAGCAACAGTGAATTGGCCAAGCTCTTGAAGTCGGCCTTGTAGGTGCTGCTGATGTGCCTGCTGATGAGCGGCAGGATCACCGTCTTCACCAACGGCAGGGCAATGTCTTCCCACAGCGTTTCGCCGCGGATCTCTTCCAGCTTGGCCTCTTCGTCGCCGATCATCGCCGTGCCGTCGTGCGCGCCCACGCCCAACACGCGCGCCTGGTACACGCTGACCTGGGCCGTGGCCGGCTCCAGGGTCAGCGCCAGCGGCGCACTCGTCACCGGCGCCCAGAAGCGGTTGTCGCTCGCGTAGGGGTCGATGGCGCCGATGTCGGCGGCCAGGCCGGCCACCAGGTCGCCCACGGCAATCACCAGGTTGTCGAACGAAATCGAGGTGGTGGCCTTGAGCGCAAAGTCATGTACCGGAACCGGCGCCGGCAGCTTGACCTGGTTGCCATCGGTGTCGAAGTAGCCGATGCGCGACACCCAGGCATGGGTGCGGCGGCGAAACGCATTGCGCAACTGCACGGTGTTGTAGTCAGCCCCCGGCGCAACGGTGATGCCGCTCGGGGCCGTGGCTGGCAGCGGTTGCACGGACTGCATTCCGTGCTGCGCACAAGGCGCGCCGGGATGCCGCTCAGGGCCGTGGCTGGCAGCGGTTGCACGGCCATGGCGTGCGCGCGCGCCGCGCTTTGCTGGCCGCGTGCGGGCAGGCGGCGCATCGCGCGCAGCACGTCTTCCACGGCCTGCGCCAGGGCCACATCGGTATCGTCAATGCCATTTCGTGCCGCGGCCGTTTCCACCGCGCGCACCACGGGCAGCACGGCCGGGTGGCTGCGCAGGGCTTCGCGCAGCGCGAGTTCCACCACCTCACCCGCCAACGCAGCCTCGCTGGCCAGCAGGATCAGGGCCTCGGCGGTGCTGCGCGCATCCAGGCGCGTGTTGGCGCCGGGCTCGATGACGCCCATCAACAGCAGGCGCCCGGTGGCGTCGAGCAAGTAGGCCATTTGCGGCGCGCCGCCCAGCAACACGGCGCCGGCGGTGCCGCCAGTGGCCACTTGCGACACATTGTTGGCGGTGACCAGGTTGGTCTTGTCCAGTGTGACGCCGCTGCCAGCGGGCAGCACCACCTGCACGGCCTGGGCGCTGCGGGTGAAGGCGGGCAGCCGCGCAACCACGGCCTGCACCTCGGCGAGATCTTGCGCGGCCACGGAGTCGCCGGCAGGCGGGGTGTCCGGCTCACCGGCGCCGCCGCCGCAGCCCAGCAAGCTGAACGGGCCCGCCATGACCAATGAGCCGGGCAGGCTCCACAGCAACATCCTGCGCAAGGGGTCGGCCTGCACGGTGCGCACGGGAACGGAAACTTGAGAATTGGCGTTCAGGGTGGTCATGCGTTTGCTCCAGTCGGCGTGACGGCCCACTCACATCTTTGAGGCCGATGACGGGAGCTTTGCGCTGCACCATTAGGCAAACGCTAGGGCAGCGCTGGTGAGCAGCAGACTCGACCAGGCCGGCGGCGGCCTGGCCGTTGCTGGCCATCATCAATCCACCGTGGCCCCCGAGGCAATGACCAGGGGCCGCCAGGCCTCGGCGTCGGCCTTCACGAAGCGCTGCATGTCATCGAGCACCAGCGTGCCCGAAGACGACGATGCCGCGCGGTAGCGCTCTTGCAAGGCCGGCAGCGCCATCACTTCCTTGATCGTTTGCGCCAGCCGTTCCAGCACCGGCCGCGGCGTGCCAGCCGGTGCGGCCATCCCGGCCCAGCCTTCCACCACCGTCTCCCGATAGCCTTGCTCGGCAAACGTGGGCAGCTCAGGTAACACGCTGCTGCGCGCGGCACTGGTCACGCCCAAACCTTTGAGTGAGCCGGAACGCAAATGCGGCACGGCGGCGGCCAGCCCATCGAGCACCAAGGGCACGGTGCCGCCGATGGCGTCGGCCACCGCTTGCGCGCCGCCCTTGTAGGGAATGTGGGTCAGCTCGATGCCCGCCGCCTTGGCAAAACGCAGCATCACCAAATGCGGGATGCTGCCCACGCCCGAGGTGCCATAAGCCATGCCCGGCGTGCGTTTGGCCGCGGCCACCCATTCGGCCACATTGGCAAACGGCGCGGCCTTGGTGGCCATCAGCACATAGGGCGTGCGCAAGATGTCGCCGATGTGGGCGAAGCTGCGGTCCGGGTCCCAATCAAGGCGCCCGCGGTACAGCGTGGGCCCCACCGAGAACGCGCTGATCACCGAAACCAGCAAGGTGTAGCCATCGGGCGCGGCCTTGGCCACCTGGCCGGTGCCCAACGTGGAGCCCGCGCCGGGGCGGTTTTCAACCACCACCGTCTGGCCCAGGCGGGGCCGCAGTTCATCGGCGATCAACCTGGCGATCACGTCAGTAGAACCACCCGGCGCAAAGGGCACGATGAGCTTGATGGGCCTTTCCAGCGGCCATGCAGTCTGTGCATTGGCGCCGGGTGCGGCGAGCCAAGCCGCCACACCGGCCAGCGCGGTGCGGCGCTTCACGAGTTGCTGTGCGTGGCGTGAGGGCGTGGGCAGCGGGTGCGTCATGGCCAATCCTTTGCATCGGGTGTCAAGGGTGCGCCACAGTATCTTCGCATCGGTTTGGTCTGTGGCGCCAGGTCGGGTTTGGCCTGCATGCATCCGCGGTGTGATGCTGCGCACCGCGAAGTCCCTGAACATCTGTGCCGCGACATCGACTGCCCCACAAGGGCCGGTTGCTGCGGCGCACGGGCGGCGCGGCAACCGGCTTGATCTACCTGCTGGCGCAGTCAGTCACCTCGGAACTCAGCTTCGAGAGCCGCAATGGCCGTCTCTTCTGCCCCTGTTGCATCGCTAAAGAACTGCCAGGCCTGCTCTGCGGCTTTGCCGAGCTTAAGCGCCGCCGCTGAATCTTCGTAGGGCACGATGACCGAGGCCACATCGTCGTTGCTCAGCGCATCCACAACCGAACCTGTCGCCAGCGCCTTCAATTGCACCTGCACCGGCGCGCACGAACAGGCCAGGTAGACCAAGCCGGCGTTAACACCCGCCCGTGGCGAGACACGATGCACATGACCGCTGGCCCCCCAGCCAGCACGGTCGGCGGTGACCAGGGCACAGTCCGCGAGATTCTCTTCGGCGCGGCCGTCCGCCGTCAGCAGCGTCGCGCCGGTCTTCAGGCGGAACTGGTCAGGGTCTCTGAAGGCACTGAGGCTCATCCAGCGAAGCGCGATCGCGCGGTATTGCGCAATCTGCCGCCCGTTCATCATCGCGACGCCGTATTGCGGGTCATCGACGTAGTTGGTCTTGTAGCGGCTGGCCGGTTTGAACACCGTGGCAATGTCGCTCAAGACGCAGCCGCCAGCCGCCGCAATCTGGTCGCGCCAGGCGGCGTAGCGCGGGGCGCGCGGTTCGGCATCGATGCGGTCGCTGAGTTCGCTTCTGGATACGGTGAAGCGCCGCGTCCGTGTCTCGGCATCGAACGTCGCTTCCACCTTGTCCAGACCGAAATGCTGCAGGTAGGCGCGCTGTGTTTCCGCCAGGAGCAGGCGTGCCCTTTCGCGTTTCTCGAATCCCTGACGGAACAGTTTGGCCGTCTGTTTGCGCAAGGCGTCATTCACGACGGGATAGCGCAGCGCCGCGACAAGCTTTTCGTCGGTGTGATCGATCACCGAGCCGTTCATATCGGTGCGAATAGCGGCCTGTCCGTGCGCGGTGCTCAGAAACGCCGCGACATAGAACAGGTCTTCGCAGGGCTCGACCGCAATGCGAACCATGTCATGCGACATGGTGAACTGTTCGCAGAACGCATCGGCAATAGACACCGGCCCCAGGTTGCGCCCGGAGCACACGAGGAAGAGCCAGCCACGCTTGATTTCCAGGCGTTCAAATTGCGTGACCTGGCTGCGACTCAGAATCTTGTCCGACCACGGCACATAGCGGAAGATGTCGTAGGGCACCAGTAGAGGCTTGCCGTGCTCGGCGCTCTCGGCATACACCCGCGCGAAGATGTTGCCCGACCAGACGTTCTTTGGGCCGAAGGTCTCGCCGATGGTTCGCATCGGCCACCGGCCCGATGCGAGCTGCTGCAACACCGGATTTTGCCGCGACAGGTGAAACTTGGCGTCGAAGCGCAGCGAGCCCACCACATCGTAGGCCGTGATGCTGGAGAGCCTCATGCCGCTCTCGCCTTGTCCTTGCGTTGCGCACCGGCAGCAGCTGCTCGGCCAGCCAGGCGTGATAGGACTCGGCCACGTCGTTCAGCTCGTCATCGACGATTGGCGCAGTCGTCGTGACGGCGACTTCCTCGAAGGTGCCATCGGCCTTGGGCACCCGGTGCGTCCGCGCGGTATCAGCCAGCAGCAGACTGCCGTCCGGCGCGCGCTTGAACACCGTGTTGCCGCGTTTGTTGTGGCCGACCTTGTCGGCGATTGCCATGAAGACGGGGTAGTCGCCATGGCTTTCGGCGGACTCGCCCTCGCTCCACTTCCGCAGCAGCACCATGCTGGTCTGCGTGTCATTGCGCGGCTGGAAGAGGTCGCGGTGCATATCCACCACGGCCAGCAGTTGGCTTGCCCCAAGGATGCACTGGCGGAAGTAGGCCAGGCCCGGATTGTTCAGCAGCCCGTTGGGCAGCACGATTGCCATGCGACCGCCGGGCTTGAGGAATTGCAGGCAGCGCTCGACAAACAGGACTTCGGGAGACTGGCTTGATTGCAGCACCGGCTTTTCATCCTTGGTCTTTCGGCGCACGAAGCCCTTGTCGGTCGTGTCCCAAACCGACCCGACCTCGAATTGCGACAGGATGCGCGGATCGTCAATCGTGATTTCGGTGCCGAAGGGCGGATTGGCGAAGATCACATCAACGCCGCCCAACACCCGGTGCGGCGGGCCTTCGGCGGGCCAGCGGTGCGGATGTTCCAGCGAATTGCACTGGAACAGGTTGCCCGACCCGTCATTGTTCATGACCATGTTCATCTTGGCCGCCCGCACCAGATTCGGGTTCAGGTCGAAGCCATAGATGTTCTGCGACAAGTATTGGTGTCGGGCGCGGAACCATTCCGACTGCTGTTCCGCCGAGGGGCCGCGCTTGGGCCACCGGCTGCGATGCTTCTCGTCGATCATCGCCAGCACATGGTTCATCGCCATCACGAGGAAGCCGCCCGTGCCGCAGGCCGGATCGAGAATGGTCTCGCCCGCCTGCGGGTTGATCATCTTCACCGCCATGCGACAGGCTTTGCGCGGCGTGAAGAACTCGCCGCGGTCGCCGCGCAGATTGCTGCCGACGACTTCCTCATAGGCGACGCCCTTCACGTCTACGGGCGAGTCGAGCAGCGAATATTGCTGCATTTCGCTGACCACATAGGCCAGCGTCGCACCGTTCATTTCCAGGCGCTCGTTGCTCTTGAAGATCGTCGGATATTTGGCGAGGACGCGGTCGCGGAAGATGCGGTCAAGCCGCGCCTTGACACGGCCCTGCAAGTCCATCGACGTGCGCTCGCTTTGCGTGACGTAGAACTCCAGCTTGTCATTGTCGGAGCGCTCGTCTTCGATCTTGCAGAAGATGAGCTTGAGCAGCTCCTAGAACGCTTCCGGCTTCTGCAGCCCGGCGCTGCCCGCGATGTAGTTGTGGCAACGCTTGAAGGTGAAGAGCAGGTTTTCGCCGGTCGCGGCGCGCAGGAACTCGCGGAACGGCGCATCGGCCTTCTTCGCGCCCTGCACGGGAATGTCTATCGCATCGATGAAGCTGTGTTCGCCGCGATCACTGGATTTGTAGAAGCAGTCGCGGTCAACGCCGTTCGTCCACATGCCGTGCCGGCAGTTGAGACAGGCGGCCATGTAGCTCTTGAGCTGGCCGACGCCGTCGCTCTTGTCCTCGCGCTTGGTGCCTTCGCGCTTGGTCTCGATGATGGTCTGGATGTTGTCCTGCGTATGCGCCGCCCCCGGCGCGAACAGCGCCAGATCAACGCGCTTGGTGCCCGACCCCACCTTGATGCGGAACTCAACTTCGACCTGATCGCGGGGGTAGCTGTATTCCAGCACCAGGCTCATTTCGACGTTCTGCCGGACGTATTCCTCCGGTGTGTCGTCGAGCAGCCGTCCCGATATGAAATCGACCACCTTGCCGTCGGGAATGGCCTTGAGAGCAGCCGTCGCCGCGCCGACATCCATCTTGGGGGCGGCTGGTGTTTTGGACTTTGCCATTGCGTAGTTTTCAGTTGGTATTCAATCGACGCGACGCGCTGCCGCTCCTGCGCCGCAGCCGTGGGCTGCAGCCGACAACGCCTCGGTTTCTGGATTCATGTGCCTGTGTGCTTAGGCGACCACTTCGAGCCCACGCTTTTGCACCAGGTGCAGCAGCTTGAGGGCGGTGCCGGTCGGCTTCTTCTGGCCGATCTCCCATTTCTGCACCGTCGAGAGACTGGTGTTCAGCAGGCGGGCAAAGACCGCCTGGCTGACCCGCGAGGTTTCGCGGATGTGTTTTATCTGCTCGGGCTCCAGCGGTTCGACCGGCGGCAGGCACAGACGGTCGAACTCGCGCAGCGTGACCTGATCCATCACGCCCGCCTTGTGCAGCCCCTTGGCCGTCTCATGGACGGCATCAAGAATCGGTGATTTAGTCTTTCGCATTGCAATCCACCTTCATCAGTTCACCGGCACCTTGTGCCTTGTCAAGCGCCAGCGCCGTCAGTGTCAGCAGGTGCGCTGCCAACTTCTTCAGAGCCTCGGTTTCGTCCTTGTCGATGTTGCTGCGCTCGTTCTTCGGGAAGCCGAACACGAATACCCAGCGGTTGCCTTTGTTGGTGGCGACCAGCGTTCTAAAGCCGCCGCTCTTGCCTTGTCCTGTTCGCGCGATTCGTTTCTTGAACAGGCCACCGCCGAGGTCAGCGTCATACAGGCCTTCGGTCATTTCGCGGACTGCGGCGCAGAGGCTGGACGTGGTCAGCCCTTGCTTGCGCGCCCAACGGTCGAACCATCAGGTCGTGTAGATCGCCATTCCTGCGTCTCCTTGGTGGCGTTTATAGCACTTGGTGCTATAGATATATTGGCGGAATAGTCACCAAAACATCCAGCAGGCGCTCCGGCCCGTGTTGTCGCGGGTCGAATGCTCACAGCTCACAGCTCACAGTTCGCTGGGCTGCGAGCGCCACCGCGCTTCAAGGCTGTTGGCCAAAGCCTTCGCTTGATACCGTCCAGGCGCGCGCTTGGTCGCTGAGCGAAAAGCCCAGGCCCGGCCGGTCAGACACCCACATGCGGCCGTCTTTCAGCGTCAACTGCTCGTTGAACAGCGGCCCCAGCCATTCGAAGTGTTCAAGCCACGGTTCGTGCGCATACGCCGCGGCCAGGTGCAGGTGAATTTCCATCGCGAAGTGCGGCGCCAGCATGCGGCCTTTGAAATCGCCCAAGGCCATGATCTGCAAGAACGGCGTGATGCCGCCCACGCGTGGCGCATCGGGCTGGATGAAGTCGCTGCCGCCGGCCATGATCAATTGCGCATGCTCGCCAAAACTGGTGAGCATTTCGCCGGTGGCGATGGGCGTGTCCAGGCTGGCGGCCAATGCGGCGTGGCCTTCGAAGTCGTAGGCGTCGAGGGGCTCCTCGATCCACGTCAGGTCGAATTGTTCGAGGCGGCGGCCCATGCGCTGTGCGCTGGGGCGGTCCCATTGTTGGTTGGCATCCACCATCAGCGGGAAGTCTGCGCCGAGCAGCTCGCGCACGGCGGCCACACGTTTCAGATCAGCCGCGCCGTCCGGCTGGCCCACCTTGAGCTTGATGCCGCCAATGCCGCTTGCGCGCGAAATCGCCACGTTCTTCAGCACCTGCTCCAGCGGCGTGTGCAGGAAGCCGCCCGAGGCGTTGTAGCAGCGCACGGCGTCGCGCTGCGCGCCCAGCAATTTGGCCAACGGCAGCTGCGCCCGGCGCGCCTTCAGATCCCACAGCGCGATATCGAACGGCGATATCGCTTGAACGGTCAGGCCGCTGCGGCCCATGCTGGCGCCGGCCCATAGCAACTTGGTAAACAGGCGCTGGATGTCGGCCGGGTCTTCGCCGATCAGGTTGGGCGCCAGCTCCTTGGCGTGGGCGAACAGGCCCGGGCCGCCGGCACGCTTTGAGTAACCGAAGCCGATGCCCTGGTGGCCGTCGCGCGAGGTGATCTCGGCAAAGATGAAGGCGATTTCGGTGAGTGGCTTTTGCCGCCCGGTGAGCACCTTGGCATCACTCACCGGCGTGGCCAGCGGCAGGAACACCAGCGACAAGCGAATGGCCGCGATGCGGTCGCCACTGGCGGCCGCGGTGCCGGCATCAGTGGCGGCTTCGGCATAAGAAACGATGTTGGATTCGACGGCCATGATGTTTACCTTGCAAGGTGCAACGGGCTGCGCAAAGAGCGGTGTCGCGCCGTCAGTGGTGCGGCGGTGGGTGGGTCATCGCTTGTCATCTGCTGTGTTCGCGACCATGACTTCAACCGGTCGTCGCTGTCGCAAGGCCCGGTGCCGGCCGAATGCCCGCGGCCCCTTGCCCCACCAACTGCGCCGCCACCAGTTCCAACAACACCTTGCGAATGGCGAGCGCCGCCTCAGACAGAGGCGCGCTGTTCGACACACACAAGGAAACAGTGGCCGCCAATCCGGGCTGGCCGACATCGTCGATGCGCCGCACCACCGGCGGGCGCAGGCCGCTGAAGGTGCTGGCCAGGGCCCAGGGCAGGATGGTGGCGCCCAGGCCGGCTTCGATGGCCTCGCGCAGCGTGGCGGCCGATTCGATTTCGGCGCGCACACGCGGTTGCAAGCGCGCCTGCGCGAAAGCGTTGTCGACCAGCCGGCGCAGGAAGTGCGTGCGCCCGGGCAGCAGCAAGTCCACCTCGGCCAGCACGGGCAGCGTCATCGCTTCGTCATCGGCGCCGGGCAACAAGGTGCCAGGCGGCGCAATCAGGAACAAGTCTTCCACCAGCAGCGGCTGCAAGTGCACGCCGCTGAGCTGTGTGGGCGCGTAGATGAGGGCCATGTCCATGCGGCCGGTCATCACCATTTCGCTGAGCACGAGGCCGAAGTTGTCATTGATGAACAGCTTGATCTCAGGGTGGCGTTCGCGCGCCGCCTTGAGCAAGGGCGTGGCCAAGATGGAGGTGGTGCTGTACGTGGCCAGGCCAACCGAGACCGTGCCGCGCAGTGCGCCACCGGCGCGCGCCACATCGCGCTGCGCTTGCTCAAGCTGGCCAAGCAGGGTGCGCGCATGGCCATACAGCTCGCGGCCGGCCGCGGTGGGTGCGACGCCCGCGTGCGAGCGCAGCAGCAGCTTGTGGCCGAAGTGCGCTTCCAGCGCGGCGATCTGTTGGCTCAGCGCCGGCTGCGCCATCTTCAGCGTTTGCGCCGCGGCGGTGAGGCTGGCGGCGTCCACCGCCGTGACAAAGCTCAACAGGTTCTTGAAACTCACGCCCATGCGGGCATTGTGGTGCTTGCCGGTGCTGCGCCCACGGCCTGCCAAGTGCCGCGCGCAAAGCGTGCTGCCGTGCCTGGGTAGGCGCGGCAGCACGTCAGGTCGTCAAGGCGCCGCGCAGCGGAAGCTGCTGGCCAATGCCGGGTTGCCGCTGCCCTTGTATTGCGGGTAACTCGGGTGCACGCACAGCGGCCGCGACAGCACGGTGGCGCCGCTGGCATCAAGCTTTGACGCCAACAGCGTGCCCGGCGCCTTGTGCTTGCTGACCCAGTCGTCAAGCGCCTGGAGCAAGTCGCTCGTGTCAGCACCCGGCCCACCCGCGCAGTGGTTGACACCCGGCGCGAGGTACATGCGCACGAACTGGTCGGCATTGGCCCACCCACCCACTGCCGCCTGCACCTGGCTGTAATAGTCGAGCGTGGCGCGGTAGCTCAAGGCGGAGTCATTCGTGCCATGCCACAAGATCAGCTTGCTGCCCCCACCCAGGAACGGGTGCAGCGCCGCGTTCGTGGCGTCATTGAGTTCCGACATGGCGCCTAAAGCCGCCGGGTTGCTGTCGAAGTTGTAGAGCAGGGAGTTGGCCAACGGGTCACCTGCCAGGTAGTACTTGACCGTGGTGTCCTGGAACAAGAACTGCAAGCGCGGGCCGCTGCTGACCCACAGGTCCCAGGCCCCGCCGGCACTTTCATTGCCGCTGAGCGGCCAGCCGGGGTAGTGATACGCGCCGCCCGCAATGGAAGTCGGGTTGGTGTACGAGCTCACCACCGCGAGCTGGGCGTCAGACAGGCAACTGTTGCCCGTGTCGGCAGCTCCGGCGCAGCGCAGCGTGGCCGAGTTGAAGTGGCAGGCCTGCGGGTTGCTGACCACGCCGTCGGCCACGCCGTCTGCCGCGTCGCAGGCGGCCAGCACGGCGTTGGACAAGGTGTCGAGCTTGGCCGCACTCATGGCCCCGCCCGGCGCGGCCAGGGCCTTGGCGGTGCGGTTGAACGCACCCATGATGCCGACCCAGTTGTAGGCCGGCGCGCGCGAGATCACGCCGTCAAACAGCCAGGGGAAGCGCTGCACGTTGATCAAGCCCTCGCGGCCACCGTTGGATCAGCCCTCGAAGTAAGTGCGCTTGGGCGCGTGGTGGTAGTGGTGGTCAGCATGGCTGAACGGCTGCGGGCGTGCGCCACTGCGGGCAGTCTGCGCCGCCGGCGCAAGCGTGTTCACCCGGCCTGCGTGCGCGCTGCGCGGCACGCTGCCCGCATCGCACCGCCATAGGGTTCCCGGCATGCAAGCCAGTTCGTACACTAGCGTATAACATCGCTTGCGAACCAACGGCGCTTTGCCACGGCTCGCAATCAGGCGCAATCGAGCGCCGGCAGCAAAGGGGCCACGCAGCATGTTGGTGCAGGTATTGAACGGGTTGGTGTACGGCGGCCTGCTGTACATCGTGGCCGTGGGCCTGGTGCTCATCTTCGGCCTGCGCCGGGTGGTGAACTTCGCCCACGGCAGCTTGTTCATGCTCGGCGCCTACGTGGGCTTCAGTGCCGCCGCGGTGGGCAACTACTGGGTGGCGCTGGTGGTGGCGGTGGTGGTGCTGGCCGCGCTGGGCGGCCTGCTCGATGTCTTCGTGTTCCGCCCCTTGCAGCGGCAAGACCCCATCGTCACCGTGCTCG